>NZ_JARESX010000034.1:0-83472 GCF_046026435.1 Paraburkholderia sp. RL17-381-BIF-C
GAAATTCCCTTCTAGATGTTGGCGGCAGGTCGAAAATGGTTCGCTGACCTGCTACCGCGCGTTGTGGTGCGGAATTTTTGTCGACGCCCGCCCCGCCCCTCGCAGCGCGGGCAGGCGCTCAAACGCCAATCTTATGAAGCCCCGATTATAAAGCGGCCAAGGTTAAAAACTAGAACCCTAACAACTTGAAACAGCTTGACAAATTTGGTTTCCATCTCTTAATTCGACCGTTAGTTTGACGGCGAATGCCGCGGCAAGCGGTCGCAAGTATGTCGAACCATTGTGCCGATGAAATGTCCAGCGGCCTGAATCAAGGGGTTGCACCGGGGGCAACGCGAGTCAAACGCTGCACAAGTCTGATCAAATCAGCCGCTCACACGCGACGCATTACGATTGTTTATACGCGAACGAAAGTCGCACGTCACCACGACTCAAAAAGAACAGCAGACGGACGTAGATGCGGCCGCTTAGGCCGCAAGCATCCAGCGCAGCGTATCCATGAACGGAATCGCCTCGACTTTCGGCACGAGCGTGCGCAACCTGGCGGGCGAACCGGCCAGCATCTTCACATCGGTTTGCCGCACGAAGGCGGGGTTGATCTGGATCTCGAGTTCGTGCCCGGTCAGGTCGCTTGCCGCTGAGAGGATTTCGCGCAATGTGAAGGGAGTGCCGGTACAGACATTGACTGTCTCGGCGGCGGCTTCGGAGTCGAGCAGCGCTTCATAGGCGCTCGCCACGTAGCGCACGTCGGAGAAATCGCGCGCAACATCGATATTGCCGAGTTCAATCGACGGTTCACGGCGCGCAAAGTGCTCGACGATCTTCGGCACGAGGAAGTTCGATGCCTGGCCGCGGCCGGTGTAGTTGAACGGCCGCACGATCAGGATCGGCAGCCGGTCGAACCAGGTCCGCACCATGGTTTCCATCGCCGCCTTGCTGGCGGCGTAGTGATTGACCGGCGTGACCGGAAAACTCTCGTCGATCGCGTCGCTCGTCACATTGCCGTAGACGTTCGCGCTGCTCGCAATCAACAGCTTGCGCGGCGTGTGACCCACGGCGGCGCAAGCCTCCAGCAGATTCAACGTGCCGAGCACGTTGACGCGGTAAAAGTCGAGCGGATCGTTATGGCCCACGAAGCTGATTGCAGCCAGATGGACGATGTAGTCGGGGCGCGCAATCTCGATCGCGCGCCGGCAGGCGTCCGGCGACGTGATGTCGAGCCTCACGCGAGTGGGCGTTTCCGGCTCGTTGCGCCCGGCGACCGTTTCGATCACAGTGTGGCCTCGGCCGAGCAGGTTATCGACCAGATAGCGGCCAGTGAAGCCGCTCGCGCCGGTTACGAGCGTACGGATGGGTTGCTGCGCATGAAAAGACGACATGCTGTTCTCCGTTCACGAGGGTCATCGTGTTGTGCTGCAATATCGCGCGCGCCGTTCGCCGGGGCGCTTGCCGGCGGCGTCTTGCGCCGCCTGACGCGATACGGGCACTTCAAACGGGCTATTATGTCACGCTAGCATGCTGCACTGCCCAACGCGGCACGCCTCGTGCGTAACAGCATGTATCAAACCGCCCTTATTTCCTCGATGACACCCGCCACTCCGTCTTTCGCTTCCTCCGCCCAGCACCCGGTCCCGCTCGCGTTCGGGGATCTGCAAGGTTGCCGCACGCCGTTCCAGCAACTGCTCGCCAAGGCGGCGCCGCCGGCCGGCACGCCGCTGTGGTTCGCGGGCGACCTGATCAACCGCGGCGCAGAGTCGCTCGCCACGCTGCGCGACGTGATCGCGCTGGGCGAGCGCGCGGTGCCGGTGCTGGGCAATCACGATCTGCACCTGCTGTCGGTGTCAGCGGGGATTCGCAAGTCGAAGAAAGGCGACACGATCGACGAGATTCTCGCCGCGCCGGATGCCGCCGACCTGCTCGAATGGGTCCGGCACCGTCCGCTCGCGCACTTCGACAACGGCATGCTGATGGTCCATGCCGGCGTTCTGCCGCAGTGGGATGCGACCATGACGCTCGAACTCGCCGACGAATTGCAGCGCGCCCTGCGCGCGCCGAACTGGAAGGAGACGCTCGCCGGTTTGTACGGCAATGAGCCGAACCGGTGGAAGCCGGGACTGAAGGGCATCGAGCGGCTGCGCCTGACGTGCAGCGCGTTGACGCGACTGCGCTTCTGCAACGCCGAAGGCGCGATGGATTTCAGCAGCAGCGGCGGCCTGAACGCGGCGCCGCCCGGTTGCATGCCGTGGTTCGATGTGCCGTCGCGCGAGACTGCCGACGTGACGGTCGTGTTCGGTCATTGGGCCGCGCTCGGCTTGACCTTGCGCGACAACCTGATCGGACTCGACTCAGGCTGCGTGTGGGGTGAAAAACTGTCTGCCGTGCGACTCGCGCGGAATCCCGCGGAACGCACGCTGACGCAGGTCGATTGCGATAACTGTCGTGCGCCGGGCGGCGGCAACTAAGGCAGTCACTAAGGGCGGTCACTAAGGGCAGCCACTAAGCGCCACAATTACGCGCGGGCAAGTGAGGAAGACAACCAGGAGCGGCAATCGAGCGCGCCAACCAGGGGCGCCACATAAGCGCAGCGACCCGGCCCAACGCCGTTAGGCCGAACGCCCTGATTGATCGACCTCACTAACCTGATTCGCCTGATCGGCCACTTCGATCGACGTTACCGTGGAGGCGGGTGTGGCACCCCGCTCCACGATCACCGCGCCGCTCACCGCGGCGCCGCTTTGCATCTGCCGCAACGCCTGCGCAATCACGCCTTCCGCCTCCGCCGCCAGCGTGCGACGGTCCGCCCCCGGCGCGAGCGGCGCGCCCACGTAGACATGCGCGGTCAATGGTCCGCCACGCAGCAGCAGATTCAACGAATCGGCGAGCGACAGATCGTCGATATAGGCCGGCGCGGTGGACTGCCGGCCCTGCGCGTCCTCATACATGATGCACAGCGGCTGCACCGGCACGCACGCCGAGACGGCAGCCTGAAACATGTTCGCGTGAAACGGCAGCACCGCGAGTCCATTGGACGTGGTGCCCTCGGGAAACACGCACATCAATTCGCCTGCACCGAGACGGTCGGACAGTTCGTGCATGATCCGCTTCGCGTCGCTGCGCTTCTCGCGCTGAATGAACACCGTGTCCAGCTGCTGCGCGAGCCAGCCGACCACCGGCCATTGCCGGATTTCGGCCTTCGAGACAAACGGCGTGGGACGCCACGCGTTGATCACGTAAATGTCGATCCACGAAATGTGGTTGGCGACCACCAGCGCGCCGCGGTCGAGCCGCTCGCTGTCGTTATGCACGACGAGCCGCATGCCGCACAGGCGCAACATCTTCAGCGACCATTCGCGATTGAGCGCGTGCCGCACGTCGGCGCCGGCTTTGGGAAAGCGCGTCGCCACGATCCACATGCCGTGCAGCAGATGAGCGACGAGGCGGGCCTTGCGTAACGCGAGCTTCATGGTCGGGGCGTTCCTTAACGAGCCAATGAGGGGGCCGCTAAACGGCCCAATGCTGCGGACATTAGCGCTGTTCGAATGCGACGTGACCGGACACGATGGTCGCACGCACGCGCGCCGGCAACTCGTAGCCGAGGAACGGCGTGTTGTGCCCCTGGCTCTTCAACGCACGCGGCTCGACGCGCCAATGCGCGTTGCGATCAAACACGCAGAGATCGGCCACGCCGCCCACGGCGATACGCCCCGCCGCTTCCAGCTTGAGCACGTCGGCCGGCGCCGTGGTGATGCGATTCAGCGCCTTGGCGAGCGGCACGCCCGCTTCGTCGGCCCACTTCACCGTCAGCGACAGGAACAGCTCCAGCCCGGTCGCCCCGGGCGTCGCTTCGGCGAACGGCAGCAGCTTTTCGTCGTCGTCGACCGGCGTGTGGTCGGAGCAGATCGCGTCGATCGTGCCGTCGACCAGACCCGCGCGGATCGCTTCGCGATCGCGCTGTTGGCGCAATGGCGGATCGAGCCGGAACTGCGCGTCGAAGTAACCGATATCGAGGTCGATCAGATGCACGTGATTCACGGTGACATCGCACGAGACCGGCAAGCCCTCCGCCTTCGCGGCACGCATCAGCGCAATCCCCGCCGCCGACGAGACGTGCGACAGATGCACCCGCGCGCCCGTCACACGCACCAGCTCGAAGATGGTGTGCAGAGCGATGGTTTCCGCCGACACCGGCACGCCCGACAGCCCCAATCGCGACGCCAGCGCGCCGCTCGCGGCCACGCCGCCCTTGCCGAGATACGCGTCCACCGGACGCAGCCACACGGTGTAGCCGTAGGTCTTCGCGTATTGCAGCGCGCGCATCAGCACCTGCGTATCGACCACCGGCACGTCGGCCTGCGAAAAGCCGATGCAGCCCGCCTCCGTCAGCTCGACCATCTCGGTGATCACCTGGCCTTTGAGGCCGACCGTGAGCGCGCCGAGCGGATAGACGTGCGCCTGGTTCAGATTGCGCGCCCGGAACTTGAGCATCTCGACGAGGCCCGGTTCATCGAGCGTCGGATCGGTGTCCGGCGGACAGACGAGGCTCGTCACGCCGCCGGCGAGCGCCGCGGCCATTTCGGATTCGAGCGTCGCCTTGTGTTCGTAGCCTGGTTCGCGCAAACGCGCGGACAGATCGACCAGCCCCGGCACGACACAGAGGCCGCGGGCGTCGATCGTCTTCGCCGCGTTGAAGTCCGCGGGCGCGTTGCCGATGGCGACGATCTTGCCCGCTGCGATAAAAATGTCCTGCTGCTGTTCGGTGCCCGCTGCCGGATCGATCAGCGTGCCGCCTTGAATATGAATCTTCATGCGCTGCCTTATGTTCAGCCTAACGTTCAGCTACGTTCCGCGTGATATGCCGCGTGTCCGCACTGTGCTTTCGGGACGCCGCGCCGTGACGCCCATGCGTGACGGCGGACCGAGCGTCTTTCGGAATTAGTCGTGATTGCCCGCGACGATCCCCATCACCGCCATGCGCACCGCGATGCCGAAGGTCACCTGGTTCAGAATCACCGATTGCGGGCCGTCGGCCACTTGCGAATCGATTTCGACGCCGCGATTCATCGGGCCCGGATGCATCACGATCGCGTCGGGCGCGGCGAGCGCGAGACGCTCGGGCGTCAAGCCCCAGCTCTTGAAGTACTCCTGCGCCGACGGCAGCAATGCGCCGCTCATGCGCTCGTTCTGCAGACGCAGCATGATGATCACGTCGACGTCCTTCAGGCCTTCGTCGAGGTTGTGAAACACGCGCACGCCCATCTGTTCGAGGCCGCCCGGCAGCAGCGTGCGCGGACCGATTGCGCGCACTTCCGGCACGCCGAGCGTGGTCAGCGCGTGAATGTCCGAACGCGCGACCCGCGAGTGCAGAATATCGCCGACGATCGCCACGCGCAGCTTTGTGAAATCCTTCTTGTAGTGGCGGATCGTGTACATGTCGAGCAGCCCCTGCGTGGGGTGCGCATGACGGCCGTCGCCGGCATTGATCACGTGCACGTGCGGCGCGCAATGCTGGGCGATCAGATACGGCGCGCCGCTCGACGCGTGGCGCACGACAAACATGTCGGCGTGCATTGCCGAGAGGTTGTTGATCGTGTCGAGCAGCGACTCGCCCTTGCTGGTCGACGACGCGTTGATGTTCAGATTCAGCACGTCGGCGGACAAACGCGTCGCCGCGATCTCGAAGGTGGTGCGGGTGCGCGTCGAGTTCTCGAAGAACAGGTTGAACACCGACTTGCCGCGCAATAGCGGCACCTTCTTCACTTCGCGATCGGTCACGCTGACGAACTGGTCGGCGGTGTCGAGAATGTGATTGACGATCGCCTTCGGCAAGCCCTCGATCGACAACAGATGTTTGAGCTCGCCGTTTTTCGTGAGCTGCGGGTTGCCCTTCAGGAAGCCATAACGGAAGCGCTCGGTGGCGCTATCGGCGGAATCCTTGGGAGCCTGGGTGGCGGTGTTCATGATTTACCTGCTTCAAATACGGGCTTCAACGTGATCGGTGTCGATGCTGACTGCGTGTGACCATCCCGAACCGGTCTTCGCGCACGAGGCTGCGGCGACCGGCTCGAAAAATCCGGTTTGCGTGGCGTGGGATGGCTCGATGCGATGCGCCAATGGCCACGGGTTCGATGCGCGGCTCGCGCACCTCGCGCCGCATTCAATCGACGCGTGCTTCTGTGTGAAAAGTAAAACCTTGCGAATGAGGCGCGCCGCCTGCTTCGCCGCCGTCCGTGCGGGCCAGCACGAGCGTGGCGTCGGCAGGAACGTTCACCACGCCGCCGACAAAGCGCGCCGCCACCGGCAATTCGCGCCCGCCACGATCGGCGAGCACCGCCAGTTCGACCGACGCCGGGCGGCCGTAGTCGTACAGCTCGTTGAGCGCCGCGCGAATCGTGCGGCCGGTGTACAGCACGTCGTCGACCAGCACGATATGGCGGCCGTCGACCGAAAACGGCAGCGAGGTCGGGCTTGCCTGCGAATGCAGGCCCTTCTTCGCGTAATCGTCGCGATGCAGCGCAACGTTCACCACGCCGAAGCTCGGCAGGTTCAGGTCGCTCGCGAGCCGTTGCGCAAGCCACGCGCCGCCGCTATAGATGCCGGCCAGCACGGCGCCTTCAGTGCCGTCTTGTGCGGCGCCGAGCTTGTCGCCGTACACCGCGCGAATCTGGTCGAGCAACGCGCGATAAAGCGCTTCGGCGTCAATGGAACTCATGATCGTCGGAAAGTCCGTCTAGATATTGCTGGAGGATGATGCTCGCGGCTTCGGCGTCGAGCATGTCGGCGCGGCCGTTGCCGGCGCGGATTTCCGCCTTCGCCTCGACCGACGAATAGCGTTCGTCGATCCACGTGACCGGGAGATTGAAGCGGCCGTTCAGCTGATTGCCGAAGCGCTTCGCGAGTTGCGTCATTTCGTGCGGCGTGCCGTCCGGATGCATCGGCAAGCCGACAATCAAGGCGTCCGGCTTCCATTCGGCGATCAGTTTGCCAACCGCTTCGAACCGGTATTCGCGGCTGCGATTCTGCACGATCACGAGCGGCCGCGCGCTCTTCGTCAGCGAATTGCCGACCGCCACGCCGATGCGTTTTTCACCGTAGTCGAACGCAAGCAGCGTCGCCTCACGTCCGGCCGGCAGGCTCATGCGTGACCCGCCTCGCCCGAGAGCATGGACAGGTTGATGCCCAGAAGCGCCAATGCGGCTTCGAGACGCTCTTCGGCGGGCACGTCGAAGACGATTTTCGGGTCGGCTTCGACCGTCAGCCAGCCGTTTTTCGAAATCTCTTCTTCGAGCTGCCCCGCCCCCCAGCCGGCATGGCCGAGCGTGAGCAGGAAACGTTCGGGACCCGTGCCGCTCGCCACGGCTTCGAGCACGTCTTTCGACGTGGTCATCTCGAGACCGCCCGGCACCGACATGGACGAGGTGTACGCATTGCCGTCTTTCGGATCGTGCAGCACGAAGCCGCGCTCGGTTTGCACCGGGCCGCCGAAATACACGGGTACATGGAGAAGGGGTTCGATCTCGAGCTTGAGATCGATGCGACTGAAGAGCGCTTGCAGGTCGATATCGGTCGGCCGGTTGATCACGAGGCCGAGCGCGCCGCGCTCACTGTGATCGCAAAGGTAGACCACCGTTCCTGAAAACGTCGGATCCGCCATGTTCGGCATGGCGATCAGGAACTGGTTGGTCAGATTGATGCGATCGGTACTCTTGGACATAGTTCGGATTTTAGCAAAGACGATGCAGGATGGCGGGCTTTGAGCGTGGAACCGCGATGTGTGCCATGGAGCGTGCCGCGAGCCATCGACGGCGAATCAAGTTGCACTCTATCACGCACGCGGGCGCTCGCCACGGTGCGGCTTCGCGCTGTTTTGCGGCACGGCTGTTGCGTGCCGCCGGGTTGCGCCATGGCGGCCCGGTGCGGGCGCCTTACCAACGGACCAGCGCGCCGAACCTGCGACGGCGGCCGCTCATGCGCCGCCATGTTCGATCGAACGGGTCAACGCGGCCAGCGCGGCATTGCCGCCAGCCGGTGCGACACCCGCCGCCACTTTGTGCAGCGTGGCACGCAGCGCCTCCGCGGCCTGCTCGAGCGTGCTCGCCGCCGGTGCGCCGACGATCACATGGGCGCGCACCGCGGGCGTCGACACACCGGCATGCGCGCGACGCCGCCACGCGAGCCCCAGCGCGTCGGCCAGCAGCGCGACATGGCCGAGACCCAGCGCGCACGCGGCGGAGCCGAGACGGTAGGCGGCGTCGCCGGCTTGCAGCGCTTCGCTGGGGTCGGCCTTCTCCGGCTGGTCGGCCGCACGGGCATGCTCGGTCAGCGCGGCGATCGAGGCGTCCGCCGTCTGCAGAAAATCTTCGTACGCGTTCGCATTGACGGTCAGCACGCCCAATTCGCGCGTCAATGCGCTGCGGGTCGCGCTGATCGCCTGCGCCTGTACTGCACCCGCCTCCCAAAGCATTTCCGATGCCTGGGTGCCCGCGACGTGCCAGTCCACCGTCAAGCCATAGTCGTGCAGCACCTCGACCTGATCGGCGTCTTCCGCCGCGGCGCCAAACAAGGCGTAATCGCGCCACAGCAGCGCGAGCGTGGCGCGCACGAGAGAGCGTGGCGCAAGCTGGATCCCGCGCGCATGATCGGCCAGCGCGAGATTGCAACGCGCGTAGAAACGCCGCGCGTCGGTTTCCGCCGCGGCCCGGCCGCTGACCCGCAAGGCCTTGGCGCAGGCCTTGGCGAGGCGCCAGAAATCGTAGGGGTCCGGGCCGGCCAGTTCGCTGAAAACGGCGTCCAGTTCGTCGAGCGCCGCGTTGGTGACGGCAAGCGCCGCCGCACTGCCGGTATTCGCCTGCGAGCGCAGCACCGGCAAGAGCGCGCGCTCATAGCGTGCCCGCAGATGCGCCAGTTGGTCAGCGGACTGCGCGTGAAGCGAGACGGGCGGCACCGGCCGCGCGGTCAACGCAAGATCTTCGAACGCGACGGTAGTGCCGGGCGTGTGCTCGGACAGGTGCGTGCAGAGTGACCGGTAATGGTTGAACAGAACGGGCGAACAGGACAGCTCGCGCAGATTGTGACGCTCCAGCGCGCCGCGGAACTCGCGTAAAGCCGCGCCGAAGACGGGCCGCGCGCTTGCCGCGTCGGACGGGTCGCCCTCCGCGAGGGGAGAAAGCCGCACCAGCGCGTCGGCGAAGCGCTGCGCGCTGAGCCAGCCGGCTCCACGCAATGCATGTGATGCACGCAGCAGCGCCGAAGTGCTCTCGCTGTGCTGTTCGAACGCCAGCAGCGCCTCGGCCAGGGCGAGTTCGGCGGGACGGACGGCGCCGCCGCGCGGATTCGGCAAAGCGTCGAAGGAAACGGGTGCAGCGGATCGAAGGGTCATGGGCAGGCGACACGAAGCTGACGGGCCGTCGCTTCGCGCCGCGCGCCGACTGATCGGCTAACGCGCGAACCGGCGACAGGACAATGACAGACTAACGTTGCGACACGGCGCGCCCAGGGACGTTCCGTATCGACGCATTGGGGCACACTTCAGAGCACGCCTCGCGCGTTCGATCCGGCGCGACGCGCTGGCCGCGAAACACCTGCCAACGCCGCGCCGCAGACACGCGGCGCGCCCCCCAAGGCCGACATGCCGGCCGCCCCCGAACTTCAGATCTGGACCATCTCGAAGTCTTCCTTGCGCGCACCGCACTCCGGACAGGTCCAGTTAATGGGAACGTCTTCCCAGCGGGTGCCCGGCGCAATGCCTTCGTCCGGCAAACCGGCTTCTTCGTCGTAAATCCAGCCGCAAATCAGGCACATCCAGCTTTGATATTCCATTCTTGTGTCGCGTCGTAGAGTCCGTGGAAACGGGAGCCATGATGGTACCGTGTTGCCGCCCCAATGCCTAGCAATCAGAAACGCGCAATCGTAGCCTGCGACGGCCTTTGACTATGCCGTCTGCGTCGGCCGCCACGGTGATTGCGGCGCGATGCCGCGCGCGTGCCGCCGCCCGCTTGCCGCAATGCGTCGCAGAATGCGAAAAAACGCCCCGGCGGCGGTTTAGGCCGCATAATTGAGCTGATTGCGCACCCTCTGCGCCCAAATTCAGCTCTTTTTTGTCAATCTTCATGCCCAGCGATACGCCTCCGATCGTCCTCACCTTCGGCCTTTCCGATCCCACCGGCGGCTCCGGCCTGCAAGCCGACCTGATGACCCTTGCCAGCATGGGCTGCCACGGCGTCTCCGTGCTGACGGGCTACACCGTGCGTGACTCGGCGAGCTGCGACGAAGTTACCGGGCTCGACCCCGAAGTGGTCGCGACCCAGGCCCGCATGCTGCTCGAAGACATGCCAATCGCCGCGTTCAAGGTGGGGGCCTGCACTCGCGCGGAAGTGGTGAGCGCGATTGCCGAAGTCGTCGCTGATTACGACGATATTCCGCTGATTCTCGCCCCCGACTTCACGCTCGACGACGAGCACGTCCTCTCCGCTGACGAACTGCGCGAAGCAATCGCCGATCTGCTGGCGCCGCAAACCACCTTGCTGGTCGCCGACGCGGCCACGCTGCTCGCGCTCGCCCAGCCGGACGGCGACGCGGAGGCGCCAAGCCTCGACGCCGCGATCTCGCATCTGCTGTCGCAAGGCTGCGAATATATTCTGTCGACGGAGACCGGCACGCACCGCCACGTCAACACGCTTTTCAGCGAAGACGGCCAGTTGCGTCAGGACATGTGGGACCGTGGCAGCCACCGGATCATGGGGCTGACGGATACGTTGGGCTCGGCGATTGCCGCGTTGCTGGCGAACGGCCAGGAGCCTGCTGAAGCCGTGCGCGAGGCGCAGGAGTATTTGTACCAGGCCGTGCGCAACGCGTTCCGGCCGGGCATGGGCGCGTATATGCCGGACCGTTTCTTCTGGGCCCGCAGCAGCGACGACGATACGCCGCCCGCGGCGGGCAAGGACGCGGCGCCGGGCGAAGCGCGGCATTGAGCGCCAGCACGCGGCTCGCCGGCCGCGTTCAGTAATCCGGGCGCCTAAGTCTACGGCGAGCGCCCATAAAAAAACCCGCATTGTCTGCGGGTTTTTTCTTTTGGGAAGCACCCCTCGCGGCGCGCTTCCCCATGTGTTCCCAACCGGGCCTCGAAACGAGGCCCGATCCGGAATTACATGTCCATGCCCATGCCGCCCATGCCGCCGGGCATGCCGCCAGCCATCGGTGCATCTTCCTTCGGCAGTTCGCAAACAGCTGCGTCGGTCGTCAGCAGGAGACCTGCGACCGAAGCTGCGTTTTGCAGCGCCGTGCGCGTCACCTTCGTCGGGTCGACAACACCGGCGTCGACCAGGTCGACGTACTCGCCGGTTGCTGCGTTGTAGCCGTAGTTGCCTTGGCCAGCAGCAACTGCTGCCACCACGACGCTGGCTTCTTCGCCACCGTTCGTGACGATCTGACGCAGCGGCTCTTCCATCGCGCGCAGCACGATCTTGATACCTGCGTCCTGATCGGCGTTAGCGCCCTTCAGGCCAGCGATAGCCGTACGTGCGCGGATCAGCGCGACGCCGCCACCTGCCACGATGCCTTCTTCCACAGCTGCGCGCGTTGCGTGCAGTGCGTCTTCGACACGTGCCTTCTTTTCCTTCATTTCGACTTCGGTCGCAGCGCCGACCTTGATCACTGCAACACCGCCTGCCAGCTTGGCAACGCGCTCTTGCAGCTTTTCACGGTCGTAGTCCGACGTTGCTTCTTCGATTTGCGTGCGAACTTGCTTCACACGTGCTTCGATGTTCGCAGCTTCGCCAGCGCCGTCGATGATCGTGGTGTTTTCCTTGCCCACTTCGATACGCTTCGCCTGGCCCAGTTCAGCCAGCGTTGCCTTTTCGAGCGTCAGGCCGGTTTCTTCAGCGATGACTTGACCGCCGGTCAGGATCGCGATGTCTTCCAGCATGGCCTTACGACGATCGCCGAAGCCCGGAGCCTTGACAGCAACAGTCTTCAGGATGCCGCGGATGTTGTTCACAACCAGCGTTGCCAGTGCTTCGCCTTCGACGTCTTCTGCGATGATCAGCAGCGGACGGCCAGCCTTAGCGACTTGTTCCAGGACCGGCAGCAGATCACGGATGTTCGACACCTTCTTGTCGTGCAGCAGCACGAACGGGTTCTCCAACACGGCGACTTGCTTGTCCGGGTTGTTGATGAAGTACGGCGACAGGTAGCCGCGGTCGAATTGCATACCTTCGACAACGTCCAGCTCGTCTTGCAGCGACTTGCCGTCTTCGACGGTGATCACGCCTTCCTTGCCGACCTTGTCCATCGCTTCAGCGATACGATCGCCGATCGACGAGTCGCTGTTTGCCGAAATCGCGCCAACTTGTGCGATTTCCTTGTTGGTCGTGCACGGCTTGCTGATCTTGCGCAGCTCTTCGATTGCGGCCGTCACAGCCTTGTCGATACCGCGCTTCAGGTCCATCGGGTTCATGCCCGATGCAACGTACTTCATGCCTTCGCGGACGATCGACTGAGCCAGGACCGTTGCGGTCGTGGTGCCGTCACCTGCGTTGTCGCTGGTCTTGGAAGCCACTTCCTTGACCATTTGCGCGCCCATGTTCTGGAGCTTGTCTTTCAGTTCGATCTCTTTCGCGACCGACACACCGTCCTTGGTGACCGTCGGGCCGCCGAAGCTGCGTTCCAGCACAACGTTGCGACCCTTCGGGCCCAGCGTGACCTTCACAGCGTTCGCGAGGATGTTCACGCCTTCAACCATCTTGGCACGGGCGGAATCACCGAATACGACGTCTTTAGCTGCCATCTTCTAACTCCTTGAATTCTTTGGGATATGACCGGGAAAAGTAGCGGGTTGCGCTTACTTCTGCACCACGGCCATGATGTCTTCTTCGCGCATCACGAGCAGTTCGTTGCCGTCGACCTTGACGGTCTGGCCTGCGTACTTGCCGAACAGGACGCGGTCACCAACCTTCACGTCGAGTGCGATCTGGGCACCCTTATCGTCACGCTTGCCCGGGCCGACTGCCAGGATTTCGCCTTGATCCGGCTTTTCCGCTGCGGCTTCGGGGATCACGATGCCCGACGCAGTCTTGGTTTCTTGATCCAGACGTTTGACGATCACGCGATCATGCAAAGGACGAAGGTTCATACATACTCCTCTCTTGATTGAGACTGAAGAACGCTGAGAAAACCCGGCTGGCTGAGCCAACCGGCGATGTTGTTAGCACTCTCGTGCAGCGAGTGCTAATTATATGGACGGGTGGTGACAAATTCAAGAAGGGAGGGAGCGGAGATTCAGTTAACTTTGAACGCCGTTCGCTGAGCGTGCATTCCCAATGCACATCCGGACCGCGCCTCGACCGGCGATTTTCCGCTAAAACAGAGACTTAGGAACGAATCGTTATCACCCGTATCGCGTGAGCAGTGCAACGCAATGCCCTGACTAACTGCATTCGACCGCGCGTTACGGCGGCTTCCCCAGGGAAAGCCCTAACCAGGTCGTACGCAAAGCTCCCCGCCGGCACGGCAGTCGCTTCAGCCGTTCGACGCCGCAGCATTGTGACGATTGAATGGAAGGAGACGCAACATGGAAAACTTACGGGAAAAGTGGCTGACGCTTTCCGCGCTGGCTTTGTTGCTCGCTGGCTGCGCGGCGGGCAGCAGCCCGCAAAGCGAAGCGCATCTGAGCACATCGCAATGCCGCGACCTGGCCGCGCTCAAGAACAACGCCCCTCCGACCCTGGAGCGAAACCGCAGCGAACTGGCTGCTCTCAGGAAAGCGGGCTACGACCCGTCACCGTGGTTCGACCCGCACTACCCGGAGGATCTACAAGCGGCACAGCGCCAGGTCGACAGCTGGTTCCAGGCGGAATGCCCGCAGGCGCCGCCCGCCTGACGGTCAGTTCATTTGAGCTCTAGTACACCCGACGTGCTTTGGCCAACCTCGCGAAGCGAAAAGTCTGTCCTCCAGGACGCTTAACGGCTGTTCGCCGACGCGAAGTGGTTCGCTCACCGCAGCAGGGTCATCTGCACGACTTTAGCGATGACCAGGCACACAGCGACGATGAGATAGCCGCGCAGCACACCCATCCAGATGCGGCTGGACAACGTCAGCCGCGGCGCCGGCAACTCGTTCAACGGTGGCATGCGCCACGTGTCACGCGCCTCCTTCGGATCGCCCGGCACGTCGCCGTGAGTTTCGCCATCCGCCGGATCCTGGCGAAGCTTGCGAAACCCCGTCGTGCCGGCATAGCCCGCGATCGCAAGCAGCGTGCCCCCACCGAGCACCTCAAGGATGGTCTGGCCGGAGATATCTGGGTACATGACCGAAGCGGTGAGGATAATCGACAGCATCACCAGAACCCAGATGACGGCGCCCGTGAACAGGTTCAGCTTCCTCGAATTGACCCACGGACCCAGCACGGCCTTGTCGTTACACAGAAGCAGCAGGAACACCGTCGCACTGGGGAGCAACACGCCAGCAAGCGTTTGCACGGCTTCAGTCAGGAGTCCGAGCGGGCTTCCGGGAATCAGAACGAGCGCCGCAGCCAGCATGACAATGCCGAAGTACACCAGGTAAAAGCCCTTCGCGTCCGTCACGCTGCGGTGAAGCGAGTGGCGAATCTTGAACACGTCGCCGATGGCATATGCGGTCGATAGCGATACCGCCGCCGCGCCGATGATGCAGGCATCGAGCAGCGCCACGGCGAAGATGACAGCCGCCGTGCGCCCCACGTATTTGTCCAGGCCGGCGATGACGCCACCCGCGTCCGTGAAATTGCCAAACTCGGGCTTCCCGGCAAACAGCGCGGCACAGAACGAAATCATCGCCACCGCACCGATCAGCACGAACACAATGCCAATCCACAGGTCTGCTTTTTCGTACTTCATGAAACGCGGCGTGATGCGTTTGTCGACTATGTAGCTTTGCTGGAAAAACAGCTGCCACGGCGCGACGGTAGTACCGACAATGCCGATGACGAGCAGCATCACGTCGCTCAGTTTCGAGTGGGCAGGCCAGTTGGGAATCAGGAAGTCTCGCGTTATCTGGGCAACCGGCGGGTGAACCGACACCAGCACGGGCACCAGCAACAGACTCAGCAGGCACAGCACCAGGGCGAAGCGTTCGAAGCGCCTGAAATTGCCTGTGCTGACAGCAGCCATGGTCAGCGCCGCAGCAATGCAGACGCCCAGAACCTTGGAGACGCCGAAGAATTCGAGCACGAAGGTGATGCCGATGAACTCGGTCACGATAGTGAGCGCGTTCAGGATGAAGAGGTCGACAACGCTGAACGCGCCCCAGAATTTACCGAATCGTTCGAAGATGAGGCGCGCGTGGCCGACACCAGTGACGGCGCCGAGTCGCAGCACCATCTCCTGGTTGGCGAAGAGGACTGGCACCAGCAGCAGCATGGTCCACAGCAAGGTGGTCCCATAGTTCTGCCCGGCCTGGGTGTACGTACCAAAGGCGCCGGCGTCGTTATCGCCGACCATCACGATAAGGCCGGGGCCGAGAATGGCAAGCAGCGTACGCAAGCGTGCCCACCAGTTGGTGCGTGGCGCAGTGTCGTGGTGGGCGATCGTGCCCAACGCACCCTTGATGTCGCCAATGTGCGCAGAGTCGAGCACGGCGCTGCGTGGCGGTGAAACGTTAGCTGGAGTGGCCATTTTGTTTTCTTTCCCGATTCTGATTATCAAAAGGAAATTGCGCGCCTCGGCCATACGTCTGGGCGTGCACCGTCGAACGACGGAGCCGCGTGGGTATGGCGGAAATAGCGCAGTGGATTACGAAACGAGAGCTTTGAGGCGTTGCCAGAATGCAGCGAACCTGTGCGATTCATTGGCATGCAGCGCCAGCATGGCGTCGTAGTGGACGCGTGACTCTTCAACGTGCGGCAGTTTCGACAGAAGGAGGCCGAAGTTCATGATATTTCTCCAGGCGTTGGCTCAACGCGGTTCTCGGAAAGCCAGCGGACATGGAGGTCGGGCGCACTATGCGCGCATCGACGAACGTCTACTCGCTTTCCTCAGGCAAAGGTAAAGGTGAGTGGCATAAGGGATAACTGTCACTGTCCGGCATGGCGGCTCCTTATCGGCGATCTGGTACGCGTGTTTGCGACACGCGTGCTTATCCACGCGTTGGTTCTCGCCTGAATCGAACAGGCACGAACGAACGCTGCCACGAGCCAACGCTCGCGGCGCGGTGCCATATAGACGCGCACAAACGCTGCGTCCACATGGCGCTAATCAAGGTGCACGGGAGAGGGATACTACGGCGCGCACCGTCTGCCTGAAGGCAAGACGGCGGCTGGGAAAAGAGAGCGCGGACGTCCTGCCGGTCAGGCAGCGAAACTATTCGAAGGTCGACTACTGCAGGTGTCCAAGGCATTAACCCCGTTTGTGAAGATGCGCGAATTTTAGGCGGCGCCTTAATCCAAAGTCAACATGATTTGCTAAGCACCACCAATATAATTTCCCCGCACCACTCAGCCTTTCAGAATGACAGGAACGACAGGCATACGAAAGAAAATACCTGCTTCTGCGGATGTGAAGCAGAACCGTTTGCCCGCTGTATTGGCGGCAGATTCGAAGTGCGCTTTTCGTTACGGTTTTTTTACTTGCGGTTTGCCACGCGTGCCGAATACAATCCGCCCGTCTCATCGAAAGGAGTCCCCCGTGGACACATGCTCTAGTAGTGAAAGTACGCTGCCGGCCCAGGCCGGCGTAGTCACCGCGAGATAGCCGCCGCAGGATCACTCCTTCGCCGCTAACTCGCTTTTGTCGGGTTAGCGCGCTTCATTTACTGACTGGCTTTGCGCCGGTCTGTCAGTAGCACGCTCCCTTTGTTTGGCCGCTTATCGCAAGTCCGCTTGCGAGACGCAGTCACGTCGTCACACGTCGCCCGGCTTGGCCGGGCAGGACGGGGGTGCGCTTATGTTCATCAAATCATTCGTTACGTTTTTCGGCAGCGGCATGCCGGGCCGAAAAAATAGCCGTGCGTTCCGCACTTGGGGCACCTACACAGGCAACTCCCTAACGCCTATCGGGTACGCGATTGTCGCCGTCACGGTCGCTGCTTTTGCGTTGGTCGCGATGCTATGCACTTCCTCTGTCGGCAATGAACTGGGGCGCTCGTTACGGCTGAGCTGGTGGTTCTCCTGAACCAGGCCCGGTCACGGCCCTGTCTCACATCGTGCGTCATATCGATCAAATAAGCGGACTGATCCGCCTGACAATCTCGACTCCACCTGTTATGAAGAAAACCCTCAAGACCACATTGCTGATGTGCGGCGCGCCCCTCAGCTTGACCTGCCTGCTCTCTCTGGGCATTGTGCAGCCCGCGCTGGCCCAGGCGAGCGGCGAAGCCTCGCCTGCCACGACGCCGGCCGAGTCCGCGCCGTCGTCTTCGCCGCTCGCAACGGACGCGACTCAGGCGGAACAAACCCCGCCGGCGCCTACCGGTTTCTGGGACCGTGCGGCACTTTTCGGTGACATGGGTGGCTTGCGGCCCTGGCTCGGCGACCACGGTGTGACCTTAAGTCTGCAAGAAACCAGCGAGTACTTGAATAACCTCTCCGGAGGCGTCAAACGCGGTGGCGCCTACGACGGGCTGACGCAACTTGCTGTCGTGGTGGATACGCAAAGGGCGTTCGGGCTGCCGGGTGGGACGTTCAACGTTTCGGCACTGCAGATTCATGGCACCAACCTCACCCAGCGCAATTTGCTGACGCTGCAGAGTGCGAGCGGCATCGAAGCCGATGCGACGACCCGCCTGTGGGAACTCTGGTATCAGCAATCGCTATCCGGCGGCAAGGTGGATGTCAAAGTCGGTCAGCAAAGTCTCGACCAGGAATTCATGGTGAGCCAGTTCGCGACGCCGTTCATGAACGCGACATTCGGATGGCCCGTGCTCCCCTCGGTCGACATGCCGGCGGGTGGCCCGGCTTACCCGCTTTCGTCACTGGGTTTGCGGGTACGCGCCAAACCGTCCGACTCGTGGACAGTGTTGGCCGGCGTGTTCGACGGTAATCCCGCGGGCAGTGATGTCGGCGACCCGCAGAAACAGAACAGTCACGGCACGAACTTCAACCTGCACAACGGCGCGCTGTTCATTGGTGAAGTGCAGTACGCGCTCAACCCGGCACCGTCTGACCCTTCTGACCGGAAATCTGCCGGCCTCCCCGGCACCTACAAGCTGGGCTTCTGGTACAACACCGGACAATTCGCCGACCAGCGCCTCGACAACACTGGTGTGTCGCTTGCGAGCCCGGCGACCACGGGTGTCCCGCAGCCTCACCGGGGCAACTACAGTTTCTACGCCGTTGCCGACCAGATGATCTGGCGCCCGAGCGCGGACAGTCCGCAATCCGTCGGCGTGTTTGCCAGAATCATGGGCGCGCCGGGTGACCGTAACCTGGTTGACCTTGGCGTGAACGCCGGCGTGACATTGAAGGCGCCGTTCAAAGGACGCGACAACGACATGGTTGGGTTGGCGGTGGGCTACGCGAAAATCGGCTCACACGCGCAGGGCCTTGCCAGCGACACGGCCTCTCTGACCACGCCGGGTTATCCGTCGCGCAGCGCCGAGACCATCATTGAGGCGACCTACCAGTTTCAGGTCACACCGTGGTGGCAGATGCAGGCCGACTTCCAATACGCGTTCCGTCCGGCGGGTGGCATCCCGAATCCGGAGAAACCTTCGGAGCGGGTCGGCAATGAAGCGGTCGTGGGCGTGCGCGCCACTATCGTGTTCTGACCCGCTGCAATTGGGACCTTCCGCGTTGTACGAAACACTCGTGAGGGTCCAGAAGGATGACACCCCAAAAGCACGTGCACGACGACCTGGCCAGGCCGGAGCGCGGCCGTCGCCAGGGAAATCCCTTGGCAATCTGAAAACGAATGACCGCGTTCCTCATAACGCTTTCAAAGCGGGCAGCAGCCGGTCGAATTCGCGCCTCACCACGCCGTAGCATTCGCACACACGTTTTTCGAGTCCCGGCCTGTCCAGCACCTCGATATGACCATGGCTGTAGCGAATCAACCCCGCGTCCTGCAATTTCAGCGCGGCCTCGGTGACGCCGGATCGGCGCACGCCCAGCATATTGGCGATCAGTTCCTGCGTCATCTTCAGTTCGTTTGAAGAGAGGCGGTCGATGCTGAGCAGAAGCCACCTGCACAACTGCTGATCGATCGAGTGGTGTCGATTACAGACTGCCGTCTGCGCCATCTGCGTGATCAACGCCTGCGTATAGCGCAGCAGGAGGCGCTGCACAGGGCCGGCGCGATGAAATTCTTCTTTCAGTATCTGGGCGTCGAGGCGATAAGCCTTGCCTGCGCTTTGTACGACTGCCCGGCTGGGTGTGGTCTCGCCGCCCATGAAAAGCGCGATGCCGATGAGCCCTTCATTGCCGACGATCGCGATTTCGGCGGATGCACCGTCCTCCATCACATACAGCAGCGACACGATACAGGTGGTCGGAAAATAAACGTAATTGAGCCGATCGCCCGATTCGTAGACGACGTTGCCAAGCGGCATATCCACGAGCACCAGATGCGGCGCCAGTCGCTCCCACTCGAGGTCAGGCAGCACGGCCAGCAGATGATTTTCGTTTTCTTGATGACCTTGGGCCATTTCGCACTCTCCGCAGCTCGCCCGGAACCGCGCCGCTTTCGCCGACGATTTCCTGACGGTAAATATCGATAGAAGGAGGAATGCTCCAACGCCTTGACGGACAGTGCCGAAGCACGAAAACGGGCGGCAAGCTTCACGCGCCCGAAGTCTGGCCCATATGTAATGGATTATAAGTCGCGTCGAGATGACGGCGCAGATCCGCGCCCTGGCGTGACACCGCATGACGGCGCAACCGTGGACGCGCATCGCACGAACTTCGAGAATGACGCCCCCGTTCGCCTGTCAACCTCAGTTCACAGGCTGAAAAGCGATCGCGCGCTTCACTTATACGCTGACATAAAAAGACCTGCTGCCAGACGTGACTACGCGACGATCGGCAGCTTGAGCGTGAACTCACTGCCTTGCCCCGGACCTGCGCTCGCTGCCGAAACCGCCCCGCCGTGAGCTTGAGCAATCGCGTTCACAACCGCGAGGCCAATGCCAAGGCCGCCCGCGCTGAAGGCGATCGTTCTGCTGGATTGCGCGAACAACTCGAAAATGTGCGGCAGCAGGACGGGCGAGATCCCCGTCCCATCGTCCTTGATTTTGATGACAACGTTGTTTCCCTCGGCAAGCACGGTCATGCGTATATTGCCGCGCGCCTGCGTGTATTTCACCGCGTTGTGCAAGAGGTTGCTGACGGCCTGCGTCAAACGCACGGGGTCACCCTCAACGCGCAAGGTCCGGTCTGGAATCGACACGCTAAAAGCCTGATTTTTTGCCGTGGCGGCGGCGGCCGTAATCTCGCAACTGTCAGCGAGCAGGGTGGCAATCTCCAGATCGACTTTGTTGAGCCGGAGCGCGCCCCGATCGACGCGGGTTGCATCCATCAAATCCTGCGCGAGCCGCGCGATTCCATTGACCTGCCGATCGATCATATCGATCAGCCGGAGTATCTCCGGACGTTCGGCCGAGGCGCTGCGGATCAACTCGCTGGCCATCCGCAGCGGCGTCAACGGACCGCGCAACTCGTGCGCCACCATCGCCAGAATCTCATTGCTCAATGGTGGCGCTTCGACAGGTTGCTCCGTCGCATACGCACCCGTCAGGAAGCCACCCGCGGAAGCACGGCAAGCTGGCTTCATCATCGCGTCGGTCACGACCAGACAGTTCAATGCAGAACCAACCGAAGAGAATTCGGTGGACGCCAGATGTGCTGACATGTTGATCCCCATTTCGCGGCCCATTGGGCAACGAAGAGCAAAGCGAGATGCGTATCGGCCGAGTGTTCAGGGAAAGCAGCAGGGCTGCTTGCAAGGCACCGGCACCGCGCGGTTCGCTAGTGCCTGCCTCGCCTGACACGATTCAGGAATCCGCGGGCGGTGGGCAGGTTGAAAGAACAGCATCGCAAATGCGGTTCGGTAAGTCTGTACGGTGGCGTTCAGATCGGCAAGAGCGACCGATTGACATGGAATCCGGTCGAGCCCCAAAAGGGAAAGACACCTGGTAATCCCCATCAGTCGGCGGGAGTATGCCTGTCCGACTGCACGGCTGTGTCTGTGACGATCAACATGGATTGTGCGTTCGAACATAGACAGCCGTCTGTACGTTGTCGTACCGCATTTCTGCGTGCGGACGCGTAGCGTGGTGGTTCGAGGGGCGTGCGTGAAACCGCGAACGCAGCGTCGGTCACGTATCGGATGTCATCTACGACGACGCCGACGGGGCGATTCGCTATCTGGTCGTGCAGACCCGCAATAGGTGGTCTGGCGGCAAAGCCAAACAACTTCCAACGGACTGGGGCGCCACGCGGACCGCGGCTCTCGTCGAATCCGGAAAGCACCGGATCGATTGGAAGCGAAAAGCTTTAAATGCACCAAAGGCAGGAGCAGGTCATGAGGCAAAACATTCAGAAGTTATATCAAGCGCGCATCCACACATTCACTCCCGAATGCCTGGAACTGCAGGACGGCACATTTAAATTTCACCTTCGGCATGCGGTGGAAGGCACGCTTCCTTCAGCGGATAAGCACTACGAGGTCGGCATTTTTTCGACGAGCGAGGAAGGCTATGCGGCCGCACTTGCCTATGGCGACAAATACATTGCGGAGCATAAATTCGGCATGTAGCAGCGCCGACGCTTATCGGTGACCCGCAAGCCTCAACCAGCACGGACGACAACCAGTATGGCTATCGTTCAATCAGACGGACGGCGCTATGGCAGAAAGAATCATTTCAAGCACGACACACGACGCGTACATGAGCGTCAAGGATCATATAGCCGATGGCTGGGTGGCAAGTGTACGTATCGTTCCGAAGGGCGCATCGAAGGGCGGCGAGCGCATCGAACTCGACACGGTCTTCGAACGTGAAGATCTCGCATGGGAATCCGTCGAGACGCTAGCGCGTGCCGAGCTCAACAATCTGAAGTAGCGCGCCGCCGCACTTTCGGACCTCGGCGTGCACGATGCAGCGCCCGATGCGCCCGTGCAAAAGCTGATCGACATCAAACTTCTGACGGGTTCCGACCGGCTGTTACGCTGCCGATGTTCAGACCGGGGCCAGCGGAATAAACTGTCGGAAGAAATGCGTCATCGTCGACGGCAAGGTTCACGCTGCGGCGCTTTGAGCGCAGACAATCCAATCCCACGGCGGGGCTCGCCATCCTGGCCAATTCCTGGAGGCCGACATGTATCAACGCATTCTGGTAGCGATCGACGGCAGCGAGACGTCCGAACATGCATTCGCCAGCGCGCTGCAAATCGCTCGCGACAATGGCGCACAGTTGCAGCCGCTCTATGTGATCGACAACCCACTGATGCCATACGACGCGTCCGGCTACGATCCGACCATCTTGCGCGACGCCTGCATGCAGGAAGGCCAGCGGTTGCTCGCGGACGCTCTGGCGCGGATGAGGCATGAGAACGTGGCCGGCGAGCCGAGGATCGTCGACGTCGCACCGATCGGCGAAGACATCGCGGAACGGATCCGCATCTCGGCCGACGAATTCAATGCGGACCTGCTGGTGCTAGGCACGCACGGGCGGCGGGGATTCAAGCGCATGGTTCTGGGCAGCGTGGCCGAACGTGTCGTGCGCGGTGCGCACCTGCCGGTGTTGCTGGTGCCGAGCCGGCAAGCGCAAACCACCGTCGCGCCGACCGCCAGACACGGACACGCCGACGTCGCCGCGGCGATGTACGAATTGCGCCGCTAACCGCGGCGCGGTCACTGCGACAAGCCAGGACCGCACGGCCCTCTATGGCGTCTCGACCCATGAGTACTCCGCAGCACCGCGCCGCCAGCGCCCCGCTCATGCCGGAAAGCGGCGAGCTGCCGCCCACGGCGAAGCCCGGCGTCGAGACCGGCCTCGTGCGCATCGCTCCCGGCTTGCTCGGCAAAACATCGCGGCTGCGCTCCGTCATGTTCTGGATCGTCGGGGTGACGGGCTGTATCGCGGTCGTTCTGGTGGTGCTGCACCTCGGCTCACTACAGAAGATGGCCGAACTGATCCGCTCTGCTCGCCCCGGCTGGATGCTGGTCGCGCTTGCGGTTCAGTGCGGCACCTATGTCAGCGCGGCGTTCGTGTGGCGCGAGGCATTGCGCGAAGCCGGACATCCGCTGTCTCTACGCACCCTGACTCCACTGGGCATCGCCAAGGTATTCACCGATCAGGTGCTGCCTAGCGGCGGCATCAGCGGCACGATGCTGGTGGTGCGCGGTCTCAGCGGCCGGCATGTCCCAGCCGGAATCGCGATGGCCGCCATGCTGGTCGGCATGGTGTCTTACGACATCGCCTACCTGCTCGTCGTGCTTGCCAGCGCAAGCATGCTGTGGCTGCAGCATCGGCTGAACATGGCACTGATCGCAGGGGTGGCGATCTTCGTCGTGATCACGGTGGCGGTACCGGCTGCCGTGCTGGGACTCAAACAATGGGGGCAACGCGCGCCGATCGCATGGCTCAGCAAATGGCTGGGTGTCACCACCCTGCTTCGGCAGTTGACCGACGCGCCCACGCTGCTGCTGCACAACCCTCGCCTGCTACTGCGAACCGTCGGGCTGCAACTGGCCATCTTCGTATTCGATGCGTTGACGCTCTGGCTCGCGTTCCATGCGATCGGCGAAGTGCCGCCGTTCTGGGTCGTATTCGTCAGCTTCATCATCGCGTCGATGGTGGCCACCATCGGTCCGATTCCGGTCGGCCTCGGCACTTTCGAAGCCACCTCCGTGGGCATGCTGAGTTTGCTCGGCGTGTCGGTGGAAGCGGCGCTCGCCGCCACGCTTCTGTTGCGCGCCCTGACCTTCTGGCTGCCGATGCTGCCCGGCATCTGGCTGGCGCGCCGGGAGATCCGGCTTCAGTAGGCGGCCCCGCTCGCTTGCGAAATCAGCGATCCCACTCGCGGTACGCTAGCGCAAACAGGTGCGGACGCCTCGCCGGCGATCCTATTCGAAAGCTCACTTCGGGCTACGAATCGTCATAAACGGCGAAAGTGCCTGCATTTCGCGGCAGTCAGGAGTGGGGTCTGACCGTTGCGGCTGCAACCTTTGTAAATGAAAGCGTGCTTGCGCCGACCGAAGGGTATACAGTCAGTGTACGGGTCGCGTTCGGCGCCCCTTGTTCTGGAATGACCATGCGATCACAAATCAAAGTTGCACCACGTACGAGCGGCACGATGAGCGAATATGCTCTGTCTCGTCAGGCACAAGCACTTCTGCTCGAACAGGCGGACCGGGCACGCGCGGAACAACGGCGCGTCAATGACGCTCGCATTGATTCCAACGCGAGCAAGTGGCGCTATTCAGTGGCGTTGGCAGGGAGTTGATCCCGGTCAGCCAAAGTTGAGGAGGGAAAGATGACCACAGCTATGTGGGGCGTTCTAGTCGGGATGATGTTAATCATCACAGTATCCCATTACAGGTATCGTCAAGTTCCAGTGGGAAAGTGAAAAGCAGGCTGACTGAATAAGAATGAGATGGTCGCGAAATCAGACCACGTTATGCAGTAGGGCTCTGTGCGCGCAGCGGCGGAGGGACCGGTCCGACATTGGCCGAAACATCAGTATTGCGGAGACTCTCCTCCATGCAAAGGACCGATGTGTCGCACCATCAGCTTGAACAAGATCTCGTTCATCTCGAACACATATTGCCGCAACTCGTTGCCAATAGTGCGCTCGGCATGGTCTATTGGCGCCAGCGTATTACCGCACTCGAAACCGCTCAGTCATTGCTTCCCGATGGCGCTCGCAGAGTGACGCGCCTCCTGTCGATGATCAACCAGATAGACGACGCAACGCGCCGATCCTGAAGGCAGCGTACGCAGTCTTTGTACCGGTAGCGTAGTGCACTCAACGACGCGCCTCTCCGCGAACTGAACGCCCCTCAAAGAGTTGGCGGTAACGTGCCAAGTTGCCGGAACACGGATAGCCAATCCTCCAGGTGCCATGTTTTCGCAATCAGACTTCCGCGCATCTGGTGAAAAGAGTGAATGGCGAATCTGATGTGTTTAGAACTCGCCGCAATGCCAAGCAGTGTTCCGGTTTGAGTGCCGCTGATCTCCGCGCGAACGCCCACGCGGTCGCCATGAACGAGCACGTCGAGAATAGTCACCTTCATATCGGGCAGCGCTTTAGCGATGTCGTCGAACAGTTGCACCATCTGGTCCGGTCCCGCAATAGCGCCAACGGGCTCGGGAATATATTCCCAATCAGGCGTGACGACCTGCCGCAGCAAGGCAACGCTCTTCTGCTCGAATGCGCGATAGAACCCTTCAGTCGCTTGACGAGCAAGAAGTTCATCGGCGGGCAAGGTCATCTCCAATACTCCTGACGAATGTGCGGTAAAGCGTCGACTGACGATACTACACGCTTTCCCTGTCTAATTCAGCGACGTGCCGGCGAGCGGACATGGCAGTGCAAATGCCCGCGACACATCTGTCTTGCCGAAACAGTGATAGTCGCGACACGAATGCTTTCCTGAGGGCCTGCTTGTGCGGCATTAGAGATACTCGCTTGCTCACCCGCCCTGCAATGGATGCGCATGGCACCTAAAAGACAAGCGCAGAAAAAAGAAGGTATTCTTCCTTATCGACATGCCGCATTGAGCCCGGAATGAACGCATGATAATGATGTGACAGAGAATGAGAAGGCGCCGAATGCGATATGAAGCATCGGAAACGAGTATTAACGTCGCAATGCGATACCGACAAAACACGCTCATAGAAATTGAACGCCAAAGCCTTGATGAAGTTTCATAAACAGCCTGGGCGGTATAAGATCTGTGAAAATCGTGAACGTCAACTGCGTCGCGCACTGGTGCTCCTCATCCTGGTGAGGTGAGGCTAAATGGTCGCGCGAAGCGGTACAACAGCCAACCTGCTTCAGTCATTCGAACCAAAGATTCCCGCTTGCCTCGAGCAGGCAATCGCGCAGTCGCAAAAGCATTCGCTGTACTGCTGTCGGAATTCGCAACGATCCATTCATACCCAACCCGATGCCCAACGACATCCCAGAGCCGCAAGCCATTTGTAACGACGTCACCCGCAGCGCGATCTTTATCGTCGCGACGATCGAAGCCGGCAACGACCATGCAGAAAAGGTACGCGCATGGTGCGGCGACGTCGCCGCTCTCGTGCGCTCTGTCGGCAAGCGGGTTCCTGCCGGCAATCTGTCGTGCGTGTGCGCCTTCGCCTCCGACGCGTGGGACACCCTGTTCGGCGCCCCTCGGCCCGCCTCCCTGCATCCGTTCCGGGAGTTCGGCTCGGGTGAGCGCCGGGCAGTCGGCACGGCGGGCGACGTGCTGCTGCATATTCGCGCCGACCACATGGATCTCTGTTTCGAGCTAGCCACGCAGCTACTGGGCGCACTCGGCGACGCAATCACCGTGATCGACGAAGTTCACGGTTTTCGCTACTTCGATATGCGCGCCATGGTGGGATTCGTCGACGGCACGGAAAACCCGACGGGTCGCGCCGCCAATGAATTTACCTTGATCGGTGACGAAGATCCGGCGTTCGAGGGCGGCAGTTATGTTGTCGTGCAGAAATACCTGCACGACATGACGGGCTGGAACGCGCTTTCCGTCGAGACTCAGGAACGCATTATCGGTCGCACAAAACTGTCCGACATCGAACTCGACGAAGCGGTGAAACCGTCCTGCTCGCACAGTTCGCTCACCACCCTCACCGAGAACGGCAAGGAAGTGAAGATACTGCGCGACAACATGCCGTTCGGCAAACCCGGCTCGGGCGAGTTCGGCACCTACTTCATCGGCTATGCCCGCTCGCCCGCGCCGATCGAGCAGATGCTGGAAAACATGTTCGTTGGGCGGCCGCCGGGCAATTACGACCGCCTGCTCGACTATAGCCGCGCGGTGACGGGCGGCCTCTTCTTCGTCCCGTCGGCGACCCTGCTTGAAGAACTCGCAGACCGCGATCCACAAACCGCCGCTGCTGCCCATGTCGAACAGCAGACCGATACGTCTTCGCCCGCAGAGCCGCATGAAGCCGGCTCGTTGAACATTGGCTCTCTCAAGGGAACGTCCCAATATGAATAACCTGCATCGCGAGCTCGCCCCAATCTCCCGTGCTGCCTGGTCGCAGATCGAAGACGAAGTGGCGCGCACCTTCAGGCGCAGCGTCGCCGGCCGTCGCGTGGTCGACGTCAAGGGTCCTGGCGGCACCGAACTGTCGGGCGTCGGCACCGGGCATCAGATCGCGATCGCCGCGCCGCAGCAGGGCGTCGTGGCGAAACTGGCGGAGGTCAAGAGCCTCGTCGAGTTGACCGTGCCGTTCGAATTGCAGCGCGAGGCAATCGACAGTGTCGTGCGCGGCGCAAAAGATGCTGACTGGCAGCCCGCGAAAGAAGCAGCAAAACAACTCGCCTACGCCGAAGACCGCGCGATTTTCGACGGCTATCCGGCTGCGGGCATAGGCGGGATTCGCGATGGTTCGTCCAATCCGCCGCTCGCCCTGCCGGCCGATGTTAGCGACTATCCGAACGCCATCAGTAACGCGCTCGAACAACTGCGGCTCGCCGGCGTGGACGGCCCCTATTCCGTGCTGCTCGGCGCCGATGCGTACACCGCATTGGGCGAGGCACGCGACCAGGGTTATCCGGTTATCGAGCACATCAAGCGGATTGTGAACGGCGACATCATCTGGGCGCCCGCGCTCGCTGGCGGCAGCGTGCTGTCCACACGCGGCGGCGACTTCGAGTTACACCTCGGCGAAGATCTGTCTATCGGCTACACGAGCCATACCGACACCGTGGTGCGACTTTATCTGCGCGAAACACTGACATTTTTGATGCTGACGAGCGAAGCATCGGTTTCAGTGACGCAGGTGGAATGAGCAGGTTGAGCGGCTCGATGTTCCGGTAAGGCCTCACCCGGCTGAATGCCCTTCTGGTCCGGCATTCAGCGCCTTCCTCTGCGCAGTGATGCAATCACATCATGGTTAGCATAACGAACCCTGAATCCGTCCATGTATTTCATGAACGGACTGCGCAGAAGGGAATATT
This sequence comes from Paraburkholderia sp. RL17-381-BIF-C, assembly GCF_046026435.1. Classification (NCBI taxonomy): domain Bacteria; kingdom Pseudomonadati; phylum Pseudomonadota; class Betaproteobacteria; order Burkholderiales; family Burkholderiaceae; genus Paraburkholderia; species Paraburkholderia sp. RL17-381-BIF-C. The sequence goes on from NZ_JARESX010000034.1 coordinate 28,102, forward strand.
GATTTTCCAGTGTTGAGCATTGGCGGATCGACCCGACAAGTATCACCGGAAAGCCGTCATTTGCCGGTCTCGCGGCGACTCTGTTCCTCGACAGTGAAAATAGCTTCCGGCGTGACTTCGAGCCGAGCTTTCGGTATCGGAAGACCGCTCCCGTCGGAAAGACCGTAGGTGCCTTCCTTGATCTTCTGCAACGCGCGCTCGATGTCCGCGATGCGGTGGTCGTTCACGTCACGCAGCGCCTGGTTGACCTCCTTCTGGGCCATTGACTGCGCTTCGTCCTCGTACTCCTCCGCTTCATCGCCATGCTGCTCCTGCGTTGCCTGCTCGTCGGCGAGCGTGTTCTCCTCCCCGCCCAGCAGTTCCCGGCGAAGCGCCTCGAGGCGCTCGCGCTGCTGCGCGATGAACCCCTCACTCAACTCACCCTGTTGCTCCGCCATGATTCTCTCCCTTGCGTCGATTCGCTTTGCACGCGGTAGCGTGAAGCGTCACTCACCCAACTCCCGAAATGCGTGGCCATTCAGCTTCTCGTCTTGAAGTCTACGAGCAAGTCATGCCCAAGTGAAGCTGGGCTTCGCCGATGAGAGCGATTGACGGCATGCGCGCGGCGCTTTGCTGTTCAGGCTGAATATCCCGCTGTCGGCATGGTGGAATTACGGCATGATGGATTCTTATGAGAAGCATGCGCGCTGAATGCGGGCGGATGTCGATCACGAACGCTGCAAAGGAGAAAACGATGCCAACATGCACAGTTTCTTACGGCGAGTTTGAAATCGTGGTGCGGCCTGAACTTAACGAGCGCGGCGCCTGGGTTGCGAGTGTGAGCGTCAGCCGAGGCGCGGGAGCCGCAGTCTACGACCGTCCGATGACGACCCAACCGGAATGGCTGACTGAAGAGGAAGCCACGAGAGACGGGGTCGAATGGGCTTACCGGTTCGTCGATCAAGACTTGAATGCGCGACAACCCCACTCCAGCGTTGCCGAGCGCTCCCGAGCGGAAACCTGGTTCCGTGACGTCGAGCAATCGCGCAGCGCCAAGCCCACCCCATAGCAACCACAGGGACGGAACATCGTTCCCGGTAGGCTTGCGTAGCGGGCGAGAGACCGGGCGCGCTGAAGACACGCGCCCGCCTTCCGTCAGCCACGACAAGCCAGGTAAGGTTGGTCATCATGCGCCGCCAGAACAGGAATTTCCCGGGTTTGACGACGCCCGCTTCGACTAGCCCGCCGCTCCCGGCACAGCCGGCATGCCCAGGGATAGCCCTGACTTTCCCGCCAATTCGCGCCGACGTGTCTTGATTCGACTGCAGGATGGCGGTTTCGCGCGCTATGGCAGTGTATTGCGTCGACAATACACGGTGTTACGCTCAGGAAAGCAGCCTTCGCGGCAGTGAGCCGCCGTTCAGCGGCAAAATCAGCAGCTATCAGAACATACCGCGAAGCGCGATTGCCTACGACAGGCGAAACATCGCTGCGGGAGCGACTGCGATGCAAATCAAAACATATACCGTACTGACGCTAGTGGTGTGTAGCAGTGCTGCCTTCGCATGGCAGCCGCTCACCTATCCGATTCGAAGTCAAAGCCCTTACCAGCGCAGTATCGACAACGCAACGTGTTACGCGGCGGCGAACAAGCAGACCAAGGTCAACATCACCCGGGAACCGCAGATTCCGCCACGCAAGCCGGCTGCCACCAAGACCTCGTCGACGGGTGTGCCGTCGCGACCGCCATTGCCTTCCAGCAGTTTCTCGAGCGCGCCGATTGGCGCCAGCATGCCGGCCGCGGCCGCCGCAGCAGGCGCAAGCGCGCCCGCCGCTACCACGGCTGCTACGGCGCCGACCAAAGGTGCTTCGGCGCCCAAGGCGGCGAGCGCTCCGGTGGCGGGAACCACGACTACGGCGGCATCGGCGACATCTGCGACAAGCGCGGAAAACGGCGCCTCGGAAACGGCGGCTGCGAGTGCGGCCCAGGTGGCTGCGGCATCCGGTGTGAAGCTGCCGCCTCTGCCGGCGCCCGAGCCGCCAATGACACAGTATTGGGCCGCGTATGGCGCGTGCATGCAAGCGCGGGGTTACGTAGTCGCACAGTAACCTTGCTTGCAAGCTTCGTTACGGTGCCTTGTTTTTCTGATTGTGGCGCCGGCATTCGACGCCCCTTTGCGACACGGCGATGCTTAGCGACTTGACCTCCGATCAGCACGATCCATCCCGATGCGGACACTGCGGTGTCCCGCTAGCAGGTCGCTTCACGCCTTGTCCTTCGTGTCATCAGTGGCCGCACGAGTCGCTCGGCGCGCGCGCTGCCCCGCGTTCTTCCCTGCAAGTCCCGTTACACGAGCCGCTGAACGACTCACAGCCGCTGGTGGACAGCCGACTGCCCATCCGCAAGATCTGGAGTCCGTCCTCGCGCGCGCTGGTCAATCCTTATGAGTTCGTCGAGAAACCCGTCGTCGCGGTGCCCACGTATCAACGGTTGCGCCAGCCACTCGTGCTGGCCGCGTCGGTGCTGGTGGTGACGTCCGCGGTGTATCTGGGGTTCATCCGTAGCAACGACTCGAAGGTCGGCACGCCTATCGCGGTCTCCGGCAAGGTGCAGACACAGAGTGTCGCGCCGCTTGCCGTCTTGCCCCAGAAGTCCGCGCCGGCGGGCGCTCAGCGATCCGCGACCGCCCTGCCTCAGAAACCCGCGACCATCCTCGCGCAGAAACCCGTTGTCGCTGTCCCGCAGAAACCCGTTGCCGCTGCCCCGCAGAAGCCCGTTACCGCTCTCGCGCAGAAGCCCGTGGTCACGCTCCCGCAGAAGCCCGTTGCCGCCCTCGCGCAGCAGCCCGTTGCCGCTCTCCCGCAGAAACCCGTGGCGACCGTGGCCGCACAGAAACCTACGACGGTCGCCGCGCTTCGGCCCGCGCCGGCGCGCTCGCCACCGATTCCGCCACCGGCCGCTTCACCGCCGCTCGCGCGCCGCGTCGCATCCGTTGAGCCCGGCGCGAAAAGCGATTCGGGCGGCCAGTCAGGCAAGCCACCGGATAAGGTACGCGCGGACGTGTCCCGGCATCTGCGCGCCGCGCGCGCCAATCTTCAGGAGAACAATTTATCGGCAACCAAAGCGCGCCTCGCGGCAGCGATTGCCGCGCAACCGGATAATCGCGACGCGTTGAATATACGCTCGACGCTGAGCGCGCGCGAACAGCAACGCGATGCGTTACTGAGTCTCGCGCGAGGCTGCGGATATATCGCGCGATGGACGTGTGTCTCGCACAATGCCGGCACCGCGCTGCAGATCGATTCCAGCAGCAAGGAAGCTCAGCGTCTTGTCACGCTTGCGCAGCGCGAGACTGAACTCCAGATGCCGCCGGCCGCGGAGCCCGCGCCCGAGTCGGTACCCGACACACGCGACCTCACCAGCCATCACTGATGGCACAGTCAGTTGCAAGCCGGTCATGAACCAACGACGACGAACGCTTGCGGGTGACGCGCCCTAACGGGCCGACACGGCAAGGCTTACCTGACGCGCGATCGCGCGATAACGGTCGGCGGTATCCCTGAGCGTCAAGCCAGTCAGCGAACGTTGCGCCCGCTCCTGCCCCAACGCGGCAATCACTGCGTCGGCGTAGCACTGCACACTGTCCGTATCGATCAGCTGGACACCCGGAAAGCCGTTCGCGAAGGCGAAGGCCGGAATTTTGCTCGCCACGATCGGCACGCCGGAGGCCAACGCCTCGAGAAATGCCACACTGTGTGCCTCGGATTCCGACGGCATGACGAACACATTCGACTCGGACAGCACAGTCGCGACGTCGGTGCGCGGGCCCGCGACCACGACGCGTTCCGCAATGCCAAGCGTTTTCGCCAGCGCAATGACCGCGCGTTGATAGTCCGGGTCTTCGACCACGCCGTACAGCACGAGACGCGCGTCTTTCCCCCGCCTGAGTACTTCGCTGAAAGCCCGCAACGTCGCCAGTTGATTCTTCACGGCCGCGTACCGGCCGATCTGCACCACCTGCGCCGTGCGGCCGTCGCGCTCCGCGCCGTCAGTGAACGAAAAGCGTTCGAGGTCCACGCCGTTCGGCACCACGGTCATGGATGGATGCGGCCCGATGGCCTGCACGTAGTCCGTCACGCCCTGCTCGGAAACGCCGATCACCACGCGGGCACGTCCCGAGAGGATATGCTCGACGCGCCTGAACAGCGGGCGCTCGAAGTCGTTGGTCGCCGAATGCATGACGTACACCACCGGCACGCGCAGCGGCAACGCACGCGCGTAGAACGACGGAATGGTCGCGTGCGCAAAAATCACATCCGGGCGAAAGCGCCGCACCGCGGCGAACAGATGACATAGCTTGATGAGCGCGCGATGCCGCCGCTGCGGAAATACGCACTCCACGCCATGGCGCTCCAATTCGTCCTGCAGGGGCGCGAATTCCGCATGCGCCGGCAACAGCGAAGCCACGCACACCGCCATGCCCTCGGCGCACTGATCGAGCGCGAGGTCTTTCGCCAGGACTTCGGCCCCCGACAGGCGCGGTGCAAGGACCAGATGAAATACGCGCATCATGGGGTCCTCGTTGTCAACGTCCTGAACAGCATCCACGCGGCGGCGCAGCCGAGGCCGAGCGTCATGGACCAGGCAATGCCCGTCACGCCCCACCAGTGAACGGCGGGAGGCGCGCTCAGCAGCAGCACCACGACCTGGATCGCCGATGCGTGCACGGTGGCTTTCGCGTCGCCCACTGCGCGCAGATAAGCCACCAGTACCGCGATCAACGCACCGATCGCCATGTTGATCACGAGGATTTTGAAGAGCGGCACCGCCGGCAGCCACGCCGCGCCGAGAACCAGCGAGAAGAGCGGCTCGGCGACCAGCCTCAGCAGCGCGACGAAACCGGTGAGCCCGATCGCGACCGCCAGCAGATAGATCTTGATGACGCGCGCCGCCGACTGCGGATTGCGCCGGTAATGCGCCGCGAACGTGGGGAACAGGTATTGCGACATGGCGATCGCGGCGTCCGCGAGCAGCATCTGTGCGAGCCGCGACGACATCTGATAGCTGCCCAGTTGAGCCGGCCCGAGCAGCTTGCCGACCACCACCTTGTCGAACTGGTTGAGCAGCAGGTTGATCACGCTGCTGGCCCAGATCCAGCGGCTGAAGCCGACATAGTGGCCGATGCCCGACCACACGGCGCGGATCGGCGGGCGCGGTTTCATGGTCGCCCAGGTCAGCGTGCTCTTCAGGCTTTCGCCTGCCACGAGGCCGAGCAGCACGGACGCAGCGCCCGCGCCGAAATACGCGAGCACGAGCCCGACCGAGCAATCGACGAACGCCGCCGCCACCTCCACCCCGGCGATGTGCTGGAACCGCCGCTCGCGCTGCACCACGTAATAAGCAGGCGAAGCCAGCCCGCGCAGCAAAGGCAACAGCGCGGCGAGCTGGATCAATACCAACGAGCCGTTCAGGTGAAACTGATCGCTCAGCAATGGGGCGAGCGCGACCAGCAGCAGCGAGATGAGCACGCCTCGCGCCGTCAATGTCGTCCACAGCGCGCCGAGTTGCGAGCGCGACGGCGGATGTTCGCCTTGAATGACCGCTTGCGCCAGCCCGGTGTCGGACAACGCCTCGGCAATCGCCACCGCGAGCAAAGCCACGCTCACGCTGCCGATCGCCGCCGGCCCGAGCATGCGCCCGATCGCAAGAAATTTGATCGCTACAAGTCCACGCACAGCGAACTGTTGCAGCAGGACCCACGTCGCCGCACTCGCGCCGAAGCTGCCCGCCATCGAGAACGCCGGAAGCCTGATCGCCCGCAAGCTATCTCTCCGTCGAATCGCAGCGCCGGTGAATCGGCCACGCACAGCGATTTCACGCATCGCTGCGAACGCCGCCGGCGCATAATCAGTTAGATTGCACCAGCAAGCTGGCGAAGTTTTTCATCGAATTCCATGCACGACCATACCGCGAGAGAATCGCCGACAACCGCCATCAGCTAGGCGGGTTCCGCCGCGGCCAACACCCCCTAGTACGTTAACTAACAAAGCGGGTCAAATTAGTGCTTCTACCCATTCCGGCGGTGCTAACGTTGCTCAGCCGACGCCGCTCAGGAACAGGCGCACGAGCACTTTTTCACCCAACGTAAATGGCTGCCGACGCAATGGAACAAGACTACGTCCTGATTGTGGAACCGAATCTGACCGGGCACCGCTGGCGCTATGTCGAGTGGACCATGCAGGCCTGCGCGGAGGCCGGCTATCCGTGCATGCTCGTGACCGAATGCGCGAACGAAGACCACCGGCTCGCGCGGCAAATCACCGCCGCCAACCGCCCGGACCAGCAGATCGCTTTCGTCGATCCCGAGGAGCGGCCGCGCAGCCGCCTGCGCGAGCCCAACGAATACTGGCGCTTTCACCGCTACTTCAAGCGCGTGTACACGATCATCAGCCGCATGCAGTCCATCCGTCTCGTGGTGGTGCCTTACGTCGATTACTTCTTTTATTCGCTGCCGTTTCTCGGCTCGCCATTCGGCGACACGCCGTGGATCGGCATCACGATGCGCGCGACGTTTCATCACCACAAGGTCGGCATCAAGGCGCCCGATCGTCCGCTCGTCAATGCGGTCAAGTCGCAGCTATTCAAGCGCGCGATCCGCACCGCCGGCCTGCGCACGCTGCTGACGATCGACCCCACGCTGCCCGAATGGGCGGCCCATAACGCGTGGAAACACAGCGCGGCCATCGCCTATGTGGCCGACCCGTTCCCCGATGAGCAGGCGGAGGACCCGGCGCTGGCCCGCAACCGTCTGGGGCTCGATCCCGAACAACGCTATTTGCTGGTGTACGGCGCGATCACGGAACGCAAGGGCATCTACGAACTGGTTCATGCGCTCACGCGACTCGAACATGCCCCCACGTTGATCGTCGCCGGCGAGCAGGACGCGGGCACGCGCCACTTCATGCGCAACCATGTGCGCAGCCTCAAGCCTGCACCGCTGGTGCTCGACACATTCATTTCCAATGATACGGAGCGCGACCTGTTCTCCGCGTGCGACGCGGTCTGGCTCGGCTATAAGGGGCACTACGGCATGAGCGGCGTGCTGGTGCAGGCGTACCGCTTCGGCAAACCCGTCATCGCGACGGAAGACGGTTTGATCGGCTGGTTCAGCCGGCGTTGCGAGTTGGGGCCGATCCTGAGCGACCTGAGTTCCGCGTCGATCGGCCGTGCGATCACCGAGACGATGACCTCCTGGCCGCACGCGCCTGAAACCGTACCGGGCGCGCGTGAAGATCTGTTGTCACGGCATACGCTTGGACAGTTCAAGCAGACCTTGCTGCAACAAATGGCCTGACTGCACAGCAGAAGTCTTTAAGAAACAAGAGGCGTCCGTCAATACGATGGACGCCTCTCCATTTGTGGCATCTGTTAATTGGCCGGATACACGCGTAACCGGCCGCATTTCCCCCTGCTCAGGACAACTGGCCACCCGCCGCGGCGGCAGGCACCTGCTCGCGCACCGAACTGCTGCGCCTTTCCGGGAACAGCGCGTTGCGCATCAGCAGGAACGGGTACTCGATGGCGCGCGTGGTCACGTAGCCGATAGTAATCGCAATCGCAAACTGCGCCGCAAGCGCGACAACCCAGATTAGGCTCGGCGCAAGACCCAACGCGGTCGCTTTGCGAATCAGCATGTCGCCGGGCGCGAGCGCGAGCGAATGCCACAAGTAAATACCGTACGAATAAAGACCGATCCACGCGACGCCGCGATACAGCCACGATTGACGCAGCGACCCGGAGTACTCCAGCACCAGCACGATCAGCGCGGCGAATCCGATCGCCTGGATCGTATAGCCGATGCTTTCATCCAGTGCGAGATTCTTCGTTGCGAAGGCGAGCCATGCGCAAAGCAGGACGACGCTGAAAATCAGCAGCCACTTACGCTTCGCGAGTTGATGGTAGACGCCGGGTTTCATCCAGTAGATCGCGGAAAGAATCACGCCGACCAGCAAACTGTCGATCCGGTATTGCGTGTACGCGAAAGCCGCCTCGAGGTTGCCGCCCGCCACGGCGAAACAGCGCGCGGTGAGCACTATTGCGCAGATGCCGGTGAGCACGCTGACGATCGTCCAGGCGCCGAGACGCCAGCGCGCGAACAGAAGCAGAAGCGCGGGCAGCACCAGATAGAAGTGTTCTTCGACGGCAAGGCTCCACGTCTGCGTAATCGAGGTGCCCAGATAGTTCTGCAAGTGGGTCAGGTTCTGGATCAGGAAGGAATTCCACGGGTGGCGTCCGGCCAGCACATGAAAGACGATCAGCACGTAATACGCGGGCCAGATGCGGAAAATCCGCCGGATGATAAAGCGCCGTGCGTCGACGTGCCCGGTCTCGGCGTACTGTCGAAGCAGCAGGCCACCCACCAGAAAACCGCTGAGCGTGAAGAACAGATTCACGCCTTCGCGGCCGAAATTCTTCAGCGGGTACTCAATAATCTGAATGAGGTAATTGCCGGTGTGAACAGCATGAAAGTGAAAGCCCATCACCATGATGATGGCGATGCCGCGCACGAAGTCCAACTCGACCGCCCGCCCGGCTGTTGTGGGTCCCGCCCCGCCGAATAATTTCATGTTGTTCCCCCTGTCGACCAAAGTTGGCGCTTTAGCGCTTTTAGCCCTACTCTGATCCCATGCAAGATGGTCGCTGTCGTCGTTCACGGGCGCGTGGCCCTTTTTGCATCTTCGGTGTCGGCAAGCGTGCGTGCGCGCCAACTTCAAGGCATTGGCCGACAAGATACGCAAGTTTGCGCGCGTCTTGCAGAGCATGCGCTTTCCGCCGACGCCAGAACCCAGGCAATGCTCGACGAATGCGGTCCAGCCAACTAACAGCGCGGGAGATTCCTTCAAAATAACCCGATGCGAGACCGTCCGCTATAGACCGACGGCGGATCGAAGGCGACGGGGAGGAATCAGTAATGCGCCATCAGTATGCAACGCCCTGGATATGGATTTTTCTGCTACCGCTTGCGTTCGACTATAAGGCGACCGACGCGAATACCGGCCACTTCGCGCAGTTCATCTTCGTCCTTCCGGCGATCGCCGCGGGCATTGCGCTCCTTCTCATCGCGCCGCGCTTTCGCGAACGTTCGCGGCTACGCTCGGCCGTGACGTGGAGTGTGATGCTGTGCGTGTTCGGCAGCATCGTCGCGCAACTGGTTCAGGATAACGACACCGGCAACTACTTGCGCGTGCTGTTGCCATTCGTCCTCTTCATGCTGGGCTATCTCGTGGCATGTCGCCCGTGGAGCGAATTCCGCATCGCCCAGTTCGAAAAAGCCCTGTTCGTCGCCAACGTCATCAGCCTCGTGTTCACCCTGGTCTACGGCATGGCGACCGGCGGCGGTCTCGACGACGTGCGCTTCCGCATCCTTTCCGTGACCTTGCTCGGTTTGCAAGGCGTGTTGCTCCACGAATTTATCGTGGCGAAGCGTTTTTCCTTTTTCACCGTGTCGGTGTTCGCCCTGAGCGTTGTCATCGAGCTGCTCAGTGTGACCCGCAGCGCGATGATCGGAACCGTGCTGCTGTTCCTGATCGCCATGGCGCTCAGCGCGCCGTCTATCCGCCATATCTGGCGCGCGATGAGCCGCACGATCATTATCAGTGCCGTGCTCGCCGGCGCGGCCGGCGTTGCGGCGCTGAGTTTCCCGACCGTCGCCGAGCACTGGACGCAGCGCATTTTCTTCTCCGAAGAGACCCGCTCCGGCAAGGATCCGACCACCGTCACGCGTCTCGCGGAAATGCGAGACCAGTACGACCAGGTGACGGCGGAACCGGAGACGCTGCTATTCGGCGAAGGCTACGGTCACTACTATCGCTACTCACCGGTCTATCTGCCTGACCTCGCCGGTCAGATCAGCGAGAAAGACTTCTACGCAATCAGCGAGTGGGCCGCGGGACACAATTTCTGGGTCTATCAGTTCTTCGCGGGCGGCCTGCTGTTCGGCCTCGCCATGCCGTTGGTCACGCTCGCGGCGCTGGCGATCTGCTTCTTTTCGTATCGCTACTGGCGCTCTGTCGTGCCCGACGCGCCGATGTTGCCGGTGCTCGGGCGCGCCATCATGCTGTTTGCCGCGTTGCCGGCCACGTCGATCGGCGGCAATCCGCTCGGCCCGCGTTTTTCCGGCCTGATATTCGGCGTCGCGCTCGGCTTGATGATCGCCACTCACGCGCGCTTGCAGCGCGCGCTGCCGGCTCGCGCGCGACGCTTGCACCGTCCGCCGTCTGTACGGGCGGAGGCAATGCCCGAACTGCCCGGCCGAATCCAACCCGGTATGGGCCGCGCCGACCTCCCGGCCACGCTCGGCATGTCGAGCACAGCCAATACCGGCACCGACTCCCGCCAGTACGGCGCGCTCGTCCCGCACACGCCGCAGAGGCACCGCTCCAACCGACCCGGTATCATTCGATGAAAATCCTCCACCTGCTTGCAAGCGTCGACCCACGCGCCGGCGGTCCCGTTGAAGGCGTGCGCCGCAGCGGCGTGGCCATGCAGGAAGCCGGGCACGAGATCGAAGTGGCGACGTGCGATGCGCCCAGCGAGGCCTACCTCGCGGCTTTCCCGTTCCCGGTCCACGCCTTCGGCCCGACCCGCGGCCGCTACAGCTTCAGCGAGCGCCTCGCGCCCTGGCTTGCCGCCAACGCGAAGCGCTTCGACGCGGTGATCGTCCACGGCTTGTGGCAATACCACGGCTTCGCGGCCTGGAAAGTCCTGCACAACAGCGAGGTGCCGTATTACGTATATGTACACGGCATGCTGGACCCGTGGTTCAAAGAGGCCTACCCGCTCAAGCATCTGAAGAAGTGGCTGTACTGGCCGTGGGCCGAGTATCGCGTGTTGCGCGATGCGCGCGCCGTCATCTTCACGACGGAAGAAGAACGCACGCGAGCGCGCCAATCGTTCTGGCTGTACCGGGCGCACGAACGCATCGTGCCGTTCGGCACGGCGGTGCCGCAACTCGAAGCCGCGCCGCTGCGCGAAGCATTCCTGCAGGCCATCCCCAGCTTGCGCGGGAAGCGCATCGTGCTGTTTCTCGGCCGCGTGCATGCGAAAAAAGGCTGCGATCTGCTGATCGACGCATTCGCGCGCATTGCCAGCCGCGATCAAACGCTGCACCTCGTCATTGCCGGTCCGGACGAAACCGGCTGGGCCACGACACTGCGCACTCAGGCGCAGGCGGCCGGTGTCGCGCATCGTGTGAGTCTGCCGGGGATGCTGCAAGGCGACCTGAAGTGGGGTGCTTTTCATGCGAGCGATGTGTTCATTTTGCCGTCGCATCAGGAGAATTTCGGCGTGGCGGTGGCGGAGGCGCTCGGCTGCGGCCTACCGGCGCTGATCTCCGACAAGGTCAATGTGTGGCGCGAGATCGAAGCAGACGGTGCGGGGCTGGTGGCCGCGGATACGGTCGACGGTACGGAAAAGAATCTCATACGCTGGCTCGAACTCGACGACACCGCTCGCGAGGCGATGCGCGCGCAGGCGGCTCGCACATTCAATGCGCGTTTCCGGGTCGAGACCATGGTCAGCGCACTGACCGCCCTGCTCGAATCCAAGGGCCGCCACGAAGACGTGCGTGACAACACGCTCACCACACTGCGCGAAGCCACCCAGCAAAGCCGCTGAACGCGCGGGGCCAGTCACGCGGCGCGCAGTACGCGCACGCGCCTGGCTCATGACATCGCGACACTACAGCGCACAAAGTCCCAACCTGAATTGAAAATGGCGCGCCAGGGGCGCGCCATTTTTCCCTCGTCTTCATTGCGCGTTCACTGCTCCTTCATCAACGGCGTCAAGGTCGATGCCGCGATCGGCAACGTATCGACCTGAGACTGCGACTGAAGCGACATGCTGGCGCTGTTCGCGGCGTCGACGCGGCTCGTGCCGACGAGATCCGGCAAATCGAGTTGCCGCTTCAGATGACCGGCGAGGCGCAGCGACAGCGCGGCAATCGTGATGGTCGGGAAATTGGCGCCGACGGTCGGAAACACCGAGCTGCCGCCAATGTACAGATTGCTCATGCCATGCACCTTGCAATCGCGATCGACCACGCCCTCGCGCGGCGAATCGTGCATGCGCGTGGTGCCCATGTGGTGCCACGTGCCTTCGAGTTTCACCGGCCACGTCCGGCCTTCGAGCGGCTCGTCGAGCGTGACGTCCGCGACGTTTGCCATCTGCAATTCCTGCGCGAGCAACTGGAACGTCTTATCGAAAGTGCGCTGCACCTGTTCGCCGAGGCGCCACTCCACGCGCACGCGCGGCATGCCGAAATGGTCGCGCTTATCGGTCGACAACGTCACGCGGCTATCCGGATCGGGCACCGCTTCGACGATCGCCTGCAGCGTGACGTCCGTGATCAGCGCGGGCCATTGCAACAGCCGCGTCAAACCGAAGCCGACGGTATGCAGCGGGTGCGAAATCATCGTCTCGATGTCGCGCTTCAGGCTGCGACCCGGCTGGTCCTTGCCCATCAACGCTTCCTTGAAGCGGATCAGCGCCTCGGAGCCCGCACTGCCTTCGCCGTACCATTTCGAGTAGAGCCAGACACGCGAATTCAGCAGTTTCTCGCGCTCCATCCACTCCTGCTTTGGCGCGAACTGGGACGAGATCTTCGTACCGTGCGCCGACACCGCCGCATTCTGATAGTGATACTTGATGTCGTATAGCTTGTTGCGCGCGACGCCCGGACGAAAGCGCACTTTGCCCGACATCATGCGCGGATGGTCCATGAAGTAGCGGCCGACCAGATCGTTGGCATTGCCGAGGCCGGCGGCCTGCACATTATTCGACGCGAGCAGCAGGCGCGCGTTTTCGATGCCACCTGTAGCCAGCACGAAAATCCTCGCGGTCACCGAAATTCGGCGGCCGCTGATCGTGCCCACTTTCACCCTCGAAATCGTCGTGCCTTGTGCGTCGGCGTCGATATTGAGCACGTTTGCGTGGAGGAACACGCGCACCCTCGTGGAGTGCGACAGTTCCTCGCGATACGTCTTGCCAAAGCGCACCGGCGGGCTGAACTGCGCGACGGTGTCACGCATATCGCCGGTGGCGAGCGGCAGACGGCGCACATCCTGGCGCCCGATCTCGCGCTCCCAGTAAGCGGGGTCGAAATTCTGCGGACCGAGCTTCAGCAGCTCATGCGTGCGCGCATAGTAGGGCGCCAGTTCGTCCAGACCGAACGGCCAGCCGCTGTGCGCGATCCAGTCGCGCTTTTCGAAGTCCCAGGGGTCGAGCGGGCGGCACCAGCCGCCCCAGCAGTTGCTGCTGCCGCCAAAGTACCGGCTGCGCGAGCCGTCCGCGAACGTATAGGGAAGCCCGACGTTCTCGCCGCGATACAGGTCGCGGGTTGCGTCGTCAGGCCCGAAGCCACCGCTTTCGAGCACGCAGGCGTCGATACCCGCCCTGGACATTTCGAGCGCAAGCGTAATTCCGGCAACGCCTGCACCGATGATGCAGACCGTCGTTTCAACAACCGTGTTTTGTTCAACAGTACGCGTATCGATGAACATCCCCTACTCCCGATCTTCTTCACGCATTTCTTGAGCGCGTCACGGTTCGCCGGCCACGGCCGGCAACCATGCTACGCAAACGTCGCAACCGGGCTCTGCAGGCGTGCCGCCTCGGGTGCCGCTCACCCTATCGCGCGACAATCCCTTGCGGCAGCCCACATTCCGGCACTGCGACCTCGGCCTCCTCAGCGTACGAACGCTGTGGTTCTATGTCTGTGGGTCAGGTCACGGAGTCGAACCGTTTCCTGATGAAGCGGCACGGATTTCCACCGTACACGCCCTCGGCGTCCAGCGACCGATGCACGACCGACAAAGGCGTCACGACCGCCGAACGGCCAATCGTCACGCCCATTTGCACCACGCATTTCGACGTGATCCAGACGCCGTCCTCGATGATGATCGGTGCAACGTGCAGATCCATCGTGGTGCTCATGTCGTGTGAGCCGGCGGTGAGGAACGTGCCTTGAGAGATGCACACGTTCGAGCCGATGCGAATCAGCGTCTGGTTGTAGATCCAGACATCGACACCGAACCAGCAGTTGTCGCCCACCTCGAGATTCCACGGCGCCTTCACGCGCACCGGATGCACGAACCGGCAACCTGTACCGATCTTCGCGCCGAACAGCCGCAGCAAGGCGACGCGCACACCGGAAAACGGCAGCAGCTTGTTGTTGATCACGCAGGCTTCGAGCACGAACCAGATCAGTTCGATCAGCGCGCCGCGCCGCGCCTGATAGTTTCCTTTGCCGGCCTGCGCCAGCTCGATGACGCGACCGTCTTCGCGCACAGCATCAGCCTGCGGCATGCGGCCGATATGGGGATTGTCGGCAATGTTACCCATCAGCTTTCTCCGAACCACGAACAGTGGTAAACATACGCAGGCATGCCAGGCAAATTCTTTACATTATGTTGCGGCGCCTTGCGGGACTTTTCACTGTGGCCGTGCCGGCAAGCGTTTTGGCGGCTACACGCGTACTGGTTGGCGCACGATAGCTTTATCCCGACCGCAACTCCTTGGGGAACAAGATGAACACCTCGCTTCGACACACCGCTACCTGGATGCTTCTCGCGATCGGATCGTGCGCGATGCCGGCTTTCGCGCAGAAGGCCGCGCCCGAACCCGCTCCCGCCGCGACCGCGGTCAACGCCTACGGTGTCAATGCTCAGCTTCCCGCCAACCGGCGCGCCGCGCACCGCGACAGCGAGAAGGCGTTGCTCGGCTCGCCGAATCCCTACGGCACGGACAACATGCAAGGCAATACCGACGACGCCCAGCGCGCCGCGTTGCTCGATACGCAACGCATGACCGTGCTGGGTGGGGGGCAGGGTGCGCAACCGGCGATCGGCAAGGGCCAGCGCAAGGCGCCCGCCGCGGCCAACGGCCCGGTGCGTGTAGCGGGCCAGCCGGGTCGTCCGAATCCGGCTGCCAACGCGCTGGCGGCGGACGGCACCGCGAAAACCACCTATGCCGATCCCTACACGTCGGGCAAACGCGGCGTCTACCGTTCTCCGTGGTGAAATCAGCTTCATGATGAGGCCGCGGTCCGGATCAATCCGGCGCGGCTTCCTCCGCCGTCGCCGGCTTGTGCCGACGCCGGCCGGATCCACCTGAAGCGCGCGGGCCGACTGGGGATGCCGCGCCTTTCGATTGTTTTCCTCCCGACTTACGCAACAGCACCGCGAGCCGTTCTTCGAAGGTGCGAATCGTCGACTCCGGCGAGAGCGCGCGCTCCGCATAATTGCGCGCGGCTTTGCCGAGCGCAGTGCGTCGTTCCGCGTCGCTGGCGAGCACCGTGATCGCCGCGGCCAGCGCCTTCACGTCGTCTGGCGGCACGACCACGCCGCGTGGCGCCACGGCTTCGTAGAGCGCCGTGCCACGGCGCGCCATCGCAATGGTCGCGCGCCCGCTTGCGAACATCCCGGTGAGCTTGGAGGGCATGACGAGATCCGCCGCGTCGCCGCGTTGCGGAAGCACGTGTATATCGGCGAGATTGAGCAGTTCGTTCAGGCGTTCGACCGGTTGTAGCGGCAGGAACACGCAATTCGTCAATCCCGAGCAGCGTTCCAGCAGATTCTCTTTGGCGGCGCCGCTACCGCAGAACACGAAGGTGAGGTCCTTGCGCGCGGCGAGCGCGACCGCCGCATCGGCGAGCGTTTCGATGCCCTGCTTCGCGCCCATGTTGCCGGAGTACAGAATCACTTTCTGTTCGGCAGGAATTCCGAGGAGACGCCGGAATTCGCTCGGCCGCCCAAGCGGGAAGATGCTCGACACGTCGACCCAGTTTGGCAGGCACACCACCTTCGATGCGTCGACGCCTTTGGCCGTCGCGCGGGCGCTCATCTGCCGCGTGATCGACGACACCGCATCGAAGCGCCGAAGCAACGCGCTTTCGATCCAGCGTGCCGTGCGAGCCGCGCGTGGGCTTTTCAGCAGGCCCAGATCGAAAGCCGCATCGACCTCGTAGTCCTGAATATGCAGCCACGCGCTTGCGCGCGTGAGACGCGCGAGCATGAGCGAGCCCGGCGCGCACATCAAGGTCGGAGCGATCAGCATCACCGCATGGGGACGCCAGAGCACGTGCCGTGCGAGCAGCGGCAACGAGGTCGCCGCGAATGTCGCCAGATGCAGCATGCGCTTCAGGCCGCTCGGACGCGACGGCACCCACAGCGGCGCGCGCCAGATGGCCACACCGTCGCGCGTCTCGTGCTGATACCGCCACGACGCGTAGCCCTCTCCGACACGCCACTCCGGATAGTACGGCGGCGCGCACACCACCCGCACTTCATGTCCGCGGTTGGCCAGCAGCACGGCCATTTCCGCCGTGTACTTACCCACCCCCGTCAGTTCAGGCGCATAGTTGATGCCGTAGATCAGTATCTTCATCGTGACTGCCAGTGCGAGTGAGGGCGTCGTGCGCGCGACGTGGCTGGGCGTTAGCGACTCAGTCGCTCAACATCAACGCGCAGCCCCGGGCGATATTGGCAGCCGCGGAAGGCGGGTCGAAACGGCGAATCACATCCATGCACCGGCGCGCGGTGCCGCCCGCATCGGCGAACGCTTCCATTGCCTTGAGCATGGTGCGCTGCAGCCCGGCGACATCGCCCGCGGTAAACGCGTAGCCGCTCACCCCGTCGATCACCAGTTCCGGCACGCAGCCACAACTCTCGCTGACCACCGCCGGACAACCATGCGCGAGCGCTTCGTTGACCACCAGTCCCCACGGTTCGCTGTAGCTCGGCAGCACCATGCAGGTCGCGCCGTAATACTCCTGCGTAAGCGGCTCGTCCTGCAGACTGCCGACGAATGTCACCGCGTCGCCGAGTTCGAGCTCGGCCACCTTCGCATGCAAGGCTTCACGCATTGGGCCCGTGCCGACAATGCGCAGCTTCGCCGCCGGAACACGCCGCCGCAATCCGGCGAGCGCCTCGATCAGCGTGCCGATGCCTTTCTCTTCGGACAGACGCCCAACGAACAGAAACACCGGCTGATTGCCCGCGCGAGCGGCAACCCGCTCGACCAGCGCACGCTCCGGCGAAAACGAACCCGGCAACGCTGCCGCCTGACACGGCACGAAAATCTTCTCGCGCTTCGCACCGAGCGAGAGCAGATACTCGCGGCTGCGCTCGCCAAACCCGAAATAGCCGTCGCACAGCGAGAAAAACACGCGCTTGGGAATCGACGTCAGCAGCTTCTTGGGCCGGTCGCGCGCGGTCGAATCACAGAACACCGCGCGCCGTTTGCCGGTCACGATGCAGGCCGCGAGCATGGCCCAATATTCCGGGCGGTGATAGCCCGGCAGCACGATCAGGTCCGACTTGGTGCGCAAGACTTCCCACGTGAGGCGCGCGATCAGCTTCATGGTCGGCACGTCTTCGTAGCAGCCGTCGAACAGCTTCTGCATTGGATAGCGGTGAAACGAATAATCGACGTCGGAAAACCCGACGCGGTCGTGCTCCGTATCGGCGATCTGCACCATTGAATAGCGAATCGCGCCTGAAGCCGAAATGTTATGCAACGCGGAAAACACGACACCCTTGTGGCGCGACCACACGACGTTGTGAAAGATCGTGACTGACGCTGTCATTTTTATGCCACTCCTCGAAGATTCGTCCTGCGTGCATCGCGCGTTCCGCGCTCGCACAGCGTCCCCAGCTAGTCATTTCAAAAGCCGCGTTGAAGCGGCAACCCGTGCGCCTATGCCTCGACGGCGGCAGCGGGTGTCGAACCGGCATGGGATTCAACGAAGTCCCGGTACGTGGATGCGATCCCCTCTTCCAGACCGATCGTTGCGCGCCAGCCCATTTGCGCGAGGCGCGAGACGTCGAGCAGCTTGCGCGGCGTGCCGTCGGGTTTCGAGGCGTCGAACACGAGTTCACCGTCGAAGCCCGCCACCTTGCAGATGCATTCGGCCAGCTCGCGAATCGACAGGTCTTCACCCACGCCGACATTGAACAGGCCTTCCGTCACGTTGTGCTCGAGCACGAACAACGTGGCCGCGGCCAGATCGTCGACGTGCAGGAATTCGCGGCGCGGCGTGCCCGAACCCCACACCGACAGCGTGGCGTCGCCGTTCACCTTCGCTTCATGAGCCTTGCGCAGAAGCGCCGGCAACACGTGGCTGCTATTCAGATCGTAGTTGTCGTTCGGACCGTACAGATTGGTCGGCATCAACGCCACGTACTGGGTGTTGTACTCACGGTTGTAAGCTTCGCACAACTTGACGCCGGCGATCTTCGCGATCGCATAGGCGTCGTTGGTCGGTTCGAGCGGCGAAGTCAGGAGATACTCCTCGCGGATAGGCTGCGGACACTGCTTCGGATAGATGCACGACGAACCGAAGAACACCAGCCGCTCGACCTTGGCCCGGTACGCCGCGTGAATCACGTTGGTTTCGATCACCAGGTTTTCATAGATGAACTCACCCGGGCGCGTCGCGTTCGCGAGAATGCCGCCCACGCGCGCGGCCGCGAGCAGCACCACGTCGATCTGTTCGCTTTCGAAGAAGCGATTCACGGCCGCCTGATCCGTGAGGTCGAGCTGCTGCCGCGAGCGGGTGATCACATTCGGATACCCCTCGGCGGCAAGACGCCTGACCAGCGCGGAGCCGACCATGCCACGGTGGCCCGCGACGAAAATGCGTGCTTGTTTGTTCATCGCAAGTTACTCGTGATGTTCCAGCGCCGTGAATCCGGCCAGCGTGACGAGCGCGTCACGTCGTGCAATCTGATAGTCCGCGCGCACCATTTCCTTGACGAGCGAGGCGAACGACGTGGTCGGCTGCCAGCCGAGCTTCGCATGCGCCTTCGACGGATCGCCGAGCAGCGTCTCGACTTCGGCGGGCCGGAAGTAGCGCGGATCGACGCGCACGATCACGTCACCCGGCGACATCTTGATCTCGCGCCCTTCCACTTTCTCGACGATGCCGATTTCATCCACGCCGGTGCCTTCGAAGCGCACGGTGACGCCAAGCTCGGCGGCCGCGTGCTGCACGAACTGACGCACGCTGTACTGCACGCCCGTGGCGATCACGTAGTCCTCCGGCCGCTCCTGCTGGAGCATGCGCCATTGCATCTCGACGTAATCGCGGGCATGGCCCCAGTCGCGCAGTGCCGACAGATTGCCGAGATACAGCGTCTTCTGCATGCCCACCGCGATACGCGCGACGGCGCGCGTAATCTTGCGCGTGACGAACGTCTCGCCGCGC
Organism: Paraburkholderia sp. RL17-381-BIF-C; assembly: GCF_046026435.1. Taxonomy (NCBI): domain Bacteria; kingdom Pseudomonadati; phylum Pseudomonadota; class Betaproteobacteria; order Burkholderiales; family Burkholderiaceae; genus Paraburkholderia; species Paraburkholderia sp. RL17-381-BIF-C. The sequence continues at coordinate 47,346 of NZ_JARESX010000034.1, forward strand.
ACCGGCGATTCGTGATTGAACAGAATCCCGTTACAGGCATAGAGGCCGTAAGCCTCGCGATAATTGACCGTGGTCCAGTACGCGAACAGCTTGGCCACCGCATACGGGCTGCGCGGATAGAACGGTGTAGTCTCCGACTGCGGCACCTGCTGCACGAGGCCGTACAGCTCCGAAGTCGAAGCCTGATAGAAGCGCGTCTTTTCCTGCAGCCCGAGAATCCGGATCGCTTCGAGAATCCGCAGCGCGCCGAGGCCGTCCGCGTTAGCGGTGTATTCCGGCTCCTCGAACGACACCGCAACGTGGCTCTGCGCGGCGAGGTTATAGATCTCGTCGGGCTCGACACGCTGAATCACGCGCAGAAGGCTGGTGGAGTCGGTCAGATCCGCGTGGTGCAGAAAAAGTCGCTGGTCCGGATCGTGGGGATCGCGGTACAGGTGATCGATCCGGTCTGTATTGAACAGGGATGACCTGCGTTTGATGCCGTGTACGTCGTAATCCTTGGCGAGCAACAACTCCGCCAGATACGATCCGTCCTGTCCTGTGATGCCGGTGATCAGCGCGACCTTACGTTTCATGGAGCATTCTCCTCGTTAACCTTTGCAATCCCAGTGCCACAGCCTGGTGCCATAGCCTGGTGAACTTCGTCGAACCGCCGGCCGCCAGCCGCCGTCTCAACCGGCGATACTGTCGTACCCGTAATAACCGCCCTGATAGCCCGAGCCGAGGAACGCCCCTTCCTGCGGCACGTCGGTCAGCAGCACGCCTTTGAGCGGCACGCCGCCGTTGCGCAGCCGCTTGGCCGTCTCCATGACCTCGTTGAGCGGATGGCGGCCGTGGCGCACCACCAGCAACGTCGTGCCCGCGTACTTGCCGATCAACGTCGAGTCGGTCACCGCGAGAACCGGTGGCGTATCGACGATCACGAGGTCGTAGTGCGACTTCAGTTCTTCGAGCATCGTTTCGAAGCGCTTGCTCATCAGCAATTCGGCAGGATGCGAGGGCAGCGTGCCCTTGGCGAGCACGTCGAGACCCGGCAGCACGTCGCGCTGGATCATCGCGCTCAGGTCGCCGCCGCTCAGCACGTCGGACAGACCCGGCTGGTGCGCGACACCGAAATGCGAGTGCACGTCGCCGCGCCGCATATCGCCGTCGATGATCAGCACGCGCTTGTTCGCCGAGGCCACCAGCGCCGCCAGGTTCACCGAGAGGAACGACTTGCCGGAATCGGGCCGCGAGCCGGTGATCATCACCACGTTGTTCTCGGCGTGATCGAGCGAGAGTTGCAGCGAGGTGCGCAGATTGCGCACGCCTTCCACGGCGATGTCTTCCGGCGCCTGCTGCGCGAGCACATGCAGCCCGCGACGGCGCAGCATGACGTTCTCCTGCAGCTTCAACTGGGTCTGGCTGCGCGGCACCACCGCGAACACCGGCACGCCGAGCATGCCTTCGAGTTCGTCCGGCCGCTCCACGCCGCCGTACATGGCGCGCTTGAAGAAGGTCAGCAGAATGCCGAGCACGAGGCCGCCGCCGAGCGCGATCAGGATCGCGATCACGCGCTTCGGACGCACGGGTTCGTCAGGTGCTTCGGCGAAGTCGACCACGCGCACGTTGCCCACCTGGCCCGCTTTCGCCACGCGCAGTTGCTGCGCGCTGTTCAGCAGATTGGTGTACAGCTCCGTGTCGACGTGCACGTCACGCAGCAGACGCAAAGCGGTCTGCTCCGTATCCGGCATCACCGCTACGCTGCGGTTCATGTTCGCCGCGGCGCCTTGCAACGCGGCGATCTGCGCGTCGAGCGCGGCCACCGCCGGGTGATTCGCCGTGAAGCGTTGCGACATCTCCGCGCGTTGCTGCTGCAGATCCATCAGCTTGGTCTTGTTATCGACGATCTGTTGCAGCAACAGGCGGCTTTCTTCGCCCAGGTCGACCGTGCCGTGCGTATTGCGGAACTTGTTGTAGCGTTGCTCGGCGTCGTCGAGTTCCTTGCGCAAGCCCGGCAGTTGCTGATCGAGGAAGGCGAGCATGTGCTCGGCTTCGGTCGAACGGCTCTCCACATCCTGACGCACGAATTCGCGCGCCATGCTGTTGACGATCGCCGCGGTCAAGCCGCTGTCGCCGCCTTCCAGGCTCGCGCGGATCACGCCGGACTGCAACGTGGTTTCCTGCACCACGAGCGCCTTTTGCAGGCGGTCCACCGTGCTCAGCGTCGAGGCGCGCTGCAGTTCGAAACGCGAGCCGGCGGGGCCGACCAGCTTGTCGACGCGCAGTGTGATCGGGCCGTCGGCGGTATCCGTTTCCACGGTCTCGCCCACTTTGCCCGACAGAATCGCGATGCCGTTCTTGTCGCGCAGCACATAAGAACCGTCGGCGCCGGAAACCAGCGTGAAGGTCGTGTCGTACATTTCCTTCGACGTGTCGAACTGCGACACCGAAATGCTCTCGTCACCCCAGGCATAGCCGGACAGGTTGATGAACTGCGGCAACTTGAAGCCCCATTGCCCGTTCACCAACCCCGCAATCATTCCGCCGATGATCGGGAAATAACGCGGCCCAGCCGTGATATCCAGGTGCAGTTTCTTGACGGTTTCTTCCGTGACGAGACGCGACTTCAGCAACTCGATCTCAGCCGCCGTCGAAGGCTTGGTGTCGAACATGCCGGTAAGCGGCGGCAAGGAATCCTTGCCGTTCGCGTTGGCATTGGCCGTCTTGTCCTCGACGTGGAACAGGACATCCGCGCGGTAAGTCGGCGGCGCGAGGAAAGCGTACGCGCACCCCAGCGCGAGCGCGATCAGCGTCACCATCACGATCGTGCGCCAACCTCGCACGATCGTACGCAGATAGTCCGACAGATGAAGCTCGTCCGGTCCGGACACGTCGGTGTAGCGGTTTTCGAAGTTGATTGCCATTTTCTTCACCCAACAAAGCCCGGCGGTTCAAGATCACGTTGCACGGTTGTTATTTCGCGAGGACCACACCCGTTACAGCCGCATTGATCGCCGGCAGCAGCAGGTTCAACACACGGTTGAAGCGGACCAGACCGCCTTGACCGACGTACACCACGTCCTTCGGCTGCAGCTCGAACTGGTTGGCTAGCACCATCGACACCGGCGAGGTCGCATCGAGGTGGTACACCTCGGGCTTGTCGCTGGTCGAATTGCGGATCACGAACAGTTGCCGGGCCGCGGCCGTGTTTGAGTCGAAGCTGCCGCTGTCGGAAATCGCCTGCGAAAGCGTCAACGAACCGTTGCGCATCGGCAGGATGGTCGCCGGCTTGTTGACCTCGCCCATCACGTAGACGCCGCTGTCTTCACGCGAAGCCACACGCAGTACGTCGCCCGGTTGCAGATAGATATCCGACGGATTGCGGCCACGCTTGATCAGATCGTCCAGGTTGAGCTGATACGGCACGCCGTTGCGGAGCAACACCACGCGGCTGCGATCCGCATTCGCGCTAAGACCGCCGCTCAAGCTGATCGCGGTCGTGAGCGACATCGGAATGTCGTTGACCGACTGGGCGCCCGGCGTGCGCACTTCACCGTCGACATACACCTGCGCCGCGCGGAACGAGGCCACCCGCACCGTCACTTCCGGCTTCTGATACACCTTGCTCAGACGGCGCGACAGGTCCTTCTGGATCGAGGCGACGTCTTTGCCGGCCACGTGAACGGTGCCTGCATACGGAAACTGCACATCGCCGTTTTCGTCGATCAGGAAGCCAGGTGCGGCATCCGTCGCCTTCGGGTTCTGTGCCGGCTGGCCGAGCGCGGCGGCGAGTTCCGGGTGATCCCACACGACAATCTGCAGCACGTCGCCGGGGCCGACCTTATAAACGGTCGGCTTGCCGAACAGTGCGACCATTTGCGGCGAAAGCGGCGCGGTGCTCTGCGCCTGGCTCATCTTGCGCAGCATCGTGAGGTTGATGTCGGTGATTGGGATCTGTTGCTGCGTGTTCGCTTCGGTACTGAAATCACCACCCGTGTCCTGAATTGCGGCAGGCGTGATCATCCGCTGGCCCGGTGCGATCCCGCATCCGGAAAGCAGTGCTGCAGTAGCGAAAACCAGGAGACTTCCCGTGCGTAAACCAAGCGAGCTCATGATGTTTCCTCCGTGCGCCACGGCGTGTTCCTCGAGAGAGGTAGCGTCTGGCGTTTTGTTAACCACTTAGTAAGCGTTTCGATGCACCAGTCCGGCGACTATCGTCGCGCCGATAATCCGCATGTCGAGTGCGAACGACCAATGTCCCAGGTAATACAAGTCATGTTCCACCCGACGTTCCATCTTCTCGATGCGGTCGGTCTCGCCACGAAAGCCGTTGATCTGTGCCCACCCCGTGATCCCCGGTTTAATCCGGTAGCGATTGATATAGCCCGCGACCACTTTCTGATAGAGGTCGTCGTGCTCGAGTGCATGGGGACGCGGTCCAACGACCGACATGTCGCCAAGCAACACGTTGAAGAATTGCGGCAGTTCGTCAAGACTCGTGCGGCGCAGGAACGCGCCCACTTTAGTGACGCGCGGATCGTTGCGCGTGGCCTGGCTGACGGTGCCTTTTTGCTCGGTATGCAGACGCATCGAGCGGAATTTGTAGATCGTGAATACCTGGCCGTCCGCGCCTTTGCGTTTCTGTTTGAACAGAACCGGACCGCGCGAGGACAGCTTCACTGCGATCGCGATCGCGAACATGACGGGTGCAAGGGCGATCAGCGCCGTCAAGGCGAACAGGCGGTCGAAAATCTCTTTCTTCAGCATGGAGCTCGCCGACAGCGGCGAAGCCACCAGGTTGATCGCTGGCACGCCGAGCAGATCGATCACGCCGCTGCCCTCGAAGAGCGCGAGGCTGCGCACGTCCGGCATGAAGCGGATGTTCACCAGATCGTCGCGGAATTCGCTCACCAGCGAACAGATCAGCGGCTCCTCGCTGAGCGAGAGCATGAGCCACAGTTCGTGTACGTCGTTGGTGCGCATATAGCCGGCCAGCGCATCGACCGTGTCGAAGACCGGCACGCCTGGACTCGTGACCGGAGAGACATCCGGGCGCGCGTTGAATACCGCCGTGGCGCGAAAACCGGTGGTCGGCGCGGCGCCGATCCGGCGAATGATGGCGTCGCACTGCGAGCCGCTGCCGACAATGGCGACCTGATGCAGATTCAGGCCGGCGCTGCGTGCGCGCGCCAGCACGGCATGCGTCATCAGCCGGTACGCGATTAGCAGGCCACCGGTCACTGCCGTCCAGTACGAGAACCACAGACGCGACACGAAGTCGATACGATGCAGCGAATACATCAGCACGAGCGCGCTGCCCTGCACCATCAGCCATGCGAGCGAGACCTGGCCCGCCAGCGCCAGCTTGGAGCGGCCGCGCCATGATTCGTAGACGCCGAACGCCGGAAAGATGGCCAGCGCGAAGGCGGCGGAAAACATCACGAGCGCCCAATAGAACCCGGATTGAGCGAGGTAATCAAAACGGATCTGCGACGCCACCGCCGCACCCGCCAACACCAATGCAACATCAAAAACTCGCGCGAGCAAATCCTGAAACTTGCGCATTTTGGTCACCTCGTTCTTGCCGTTCTTGTCTGCAGTTGAATCCGGCGTGCTGTTTAGGAGCAGCGGCCGTAGTTGTCGTTGAACCTCACAATGTCGTCCTCACCGAGATAGGTGCCTGACTGGATTTCAATGATTTCGAGCGGCACCTTTCCCGGGTTTTCGAGCCGGTGGCGGGTGCCGAGCGGAATGTAGGTCGATTCGTTCTCACTCAACAGGAACTGCTCTTCACCGCGCGTGACAAGCGCCGTGCCACGCACGACGACCCAGTGTTCAGCGCGGTGGTGATGCAATTGCAACGACAGTTGCGCACCGGGCGTCACGACGATGCGCTTGACCTGGAAACGCTCGCCATGGTCGATCGAATCGTAGAAACCCCAAGGGCGGCGCACCTTGCGATGCGCGTCGGCCTCCGGCGCGTGCTGCGCCTTGATACGCGACACCAGACCCTTCACGTCCTGCACGTGCGAGCGGTCGACCACCAGCACCGCGTCGGCGGTCTCGACCACGACGACGTTAGTGGTGCCCACGCAGGCGACGAGGCGCCCTTCCGAATGCGCGTAGCTCGATACCGCGCCTTCGAACGTCACGCGGCCGCGTCCGGCGTTACCGTTGGCGTCCTTTTCCATTGCGGCCCACACGGCGTCCCAGGAACCCAGGTCCGACCAGCCGGCATTCAACCCGACCACGACGCCGGCCGGGTGCGCCGGCGCGTTCGCGGCCACGTCATCTGTCGAGTCCGCTTCGGCCGTCTCGGTCAGGCGCTCCATCACTGCGTAGTCGATCGAATTCGCGGGCGCACTGAGGAACGCGTCGACCAACGGCCGGAAATACGCGCCATCCTGGTGCCCGCCGGTGAATGCGCGTTCACAGGCCGCGTGCATTTCGGGTTGCAAACGCTTCAACGTATCGAGCCACACGCTCGCCCGGACAATGAAGATGCCGCTGTTCCACCAATACATGCCCGCCGCGACGTACTTCGCCGCGAGTTCTTCTGCCGGCTTTTCGACGAAACCGTCGATCGCATGGCCGCCGCCCGCCAACTCCGCGCCGATGCGGATATAACCGAAGCCGGTGTCGGGGCGCGTGGGCGGCACGCCCAGCGTCGCGATCGAGCCCTGTTCCGCGTAACGCGCTGCCAGTTCGAGCGCGGCCTGCAACGCGGGCACGTCGGCGATCGAGTGATCCGCCGGCATGACGACGAGAATCGCGTCGCCACCGTCCGCGCACGCCAGCGATGCCGCCAGCGTCAGCGCGGGCGCCGTATCGCGTCGCGCCGGCTCGACAATAAGACGAGCGTCGACGCCATTTTCATGAAGTTGTTCGGCGATCACGAAGCGATGTTCCTCGCCGCACACGATGATCGGCGACGCCTCCACTTTCCAGCCCGCGGGAAACCCGTCCATGCGCCGCGCGGTGGCTTGCAGCAGCGAGTCGGAACCGACCACGTCGATCAGTTGCTTCGGAAAGTTTTCGCGCGACACCGGCCACAGCCGCGTGCCTGAACCGCCCGCCAGAATGACCGGGACGATGCGCGCGCAACGCCCGTGCGCCACTGCGGCACCCGCACCGTTAGGTTCGACCGACACGGCGCTCACAACTCCCTGAGTCAACATATTCGCATTCCTTATAATTCTCAAAGATCGGCGGAAATTCGGACCGGATGCCGTATTGCCACACGGCCCCCGGCTGGCCCCGTCGCGCTATTCGCCGACCAGTCGGCGGCTTTGAATCCGAAACTCGGTTGGCGAAATTCTCATCCGCTTGCGGAACACCTTCGCCAGGCGGTCGCCATTGCCCATGCCGGTGCGCCGCGCGATCTTGTCGACCGGCAATTCGGATTCGGTCAACAGGCTGCAGGTCACCGCCAGACGCTCGTGCAACAGAAAACTCGAGGGCGTAATACCCATTTCCATCTTGAAGCGGCGCAGAAAGTTGCGCTCGCTCATCGCGGCGAACTGCGCGGCGTCGGCAATCGAAATCGCCTGCTGGCAATTCTCCTGAAGCCAGCGAGCGGCCGCGCGCACCTTGTCGCCAGGGCTCAGTCCGCCGTCTTCACCGAGCAGCGGCGCGAGATTCGAGCACGAATCGGCCAGCAGGCGCTCGGCAACCGTGCGCGCCGTGGCGCTGCCCAGATCGCGCTTGATCATGGCGAGCGCGCTTCTCATCGATTCGAGGCGATCGCCCGCGTCGGCACCCTGTTCAGGCTGGCGCGCCTGCGCGGACTGTCCATTCAGGTCGGCGCTGTCCTTGCTGTCCTTGTTCTCGGGCACGTACGCAGCGTCGAGCAGCGCCCGGCCTTCCGCGATCGGCCGGATCATGCCGGTGTTGCGGCGCACGCGACGCAGCCAGGCAATCAGCCGCTCGTCGCTCGCGGCGGCGAATGCGCCTTTACCGCCCGCCACATACAACGCATCGAAACCGCCGTAATGCCGTGCGTCGAGTCCGTCTGTCCACACCCGCAGCGCGGACGACGAAGTCACCATGCCGCCGTCGGCCGACAGGAACGAAACGTCGTATAACCAGCCGCCCGAACCGGACGAAGCCATTTCATTCGCAGCCTGGAACACCTCGGCAACAACCCCTGCTCCTTGCAGCGAGCAGTCGTTGAACATCAGTATCGCGATGCGACGCATACCCTTGTTCGGAGCGTGCACCCAGCGCAGCATTGCAGACTCGAGACTCGCGCAGGTCATAGTCATCCTCTCACCAGAAAACGGATCTACTTATCACTTCAGGCGGCCACAGAGAGGCCTCCTCTGTGCAGCGCATCATAGTCACCGCCAATCAAGCATTTAGCCGCCATGACCGAAAGCGCGTACATGTTGGCGTATTGACAGGGTGACCACCCAGGGATTTTCGGAACAACCCCGCTACCGCTGTCTTTTCAACGAATTAATTGCCGATTCCACATATGAATGAATTGGCATTCTGCGAATGTTAATGCAAATAAAACCGCGATTTCGTTCGGCACCGCACACACGGCGACTACTCGAAAAAGGCCGACTTACCATTCGAACCATCCATCACCAAACCGATTTGAAGTGACTTTTTCCCGCCGCAACGTCAGAATGAGCGCAGCCGGCTTCGCTATACCGGCACCTGCTCTGCGGCAACGCCAGACTGGCTATCTTCTGACGATAAATCGTCGGAGTGGCAATAAGTAAAACGAACATCCAATATAAGCACTTGAAGGCGCGACAAAATTATTTAATTGGTTGTTATTGGATCGCGTGAATATAAAGCTGGCGATTAATGTTTCAAACGTGAAACACCGGAATAAGACAACTTTAGACCGCGCGGCAATAGACGGGCCAGTGGCGGAATCTGTCGAGTGGGAAGCGGGCCATTTCCGCCAGGGGTTTGCGGAAATACACTATGCGGTTTCCGCAACACATTGCCTGAAGAGGTGCCGCAAGGCGGGTCTGACCTGGTGAACTAGCAAATGGGCGACGCGTTTGTCGTCTGGGGGTAGTACAGCGAACGACACGGGGAACACATGTCGAATGTACGCGAACAGCGCGCGCTGCGAAAGCGCGCCGGCGGCTTGTCCGCCGAGCGTAGAGGACTGCGCATCAGCATGGTCGCCTCGGTGGCGGCTTCCATCTTGCTCGGCGTTTCAACGTTTCGATGCGCGGCGGCAGAAGCCGCACCGCAAGCGAATGGTGTGAGCAATGCCGAGTTCTCCGCGGACGGCAGAAAGTGGACACCGTGCGCGGCCGAATACGGCACCTGTCGGTTCAGTGGCACGCGCGACGTGCTATATGGCACGCCGCAACAGCATGTCGTCAAGACGTTCTCGAATAGCGCCGAATGCAACAACGGCGTATTCGGCGATCCGGCGCCCGGTGTCGAGAAGCGCTGTGCAATGGCGCCCACCGCAGCGGGCAGCACGCTCGTGCCTGCCACGAAGCCTGCCATCAATAGCGACATGGCATCGAGCGCCGCAGCGCAATCCGCCACACCCTCCGATCTGAAGGCGCCGCCCGGCGAGGGCTTGCGTTGCTCGGCGCCTTCGTCACAAGTACCCGCGAGCGCGAACGGCGATGTGCTCGAAGCCGACACGCCCAGCGACGGCACACGTCTGTTCGCCGTGGCGAAACCATTCGCGCTGGTTTTCACCTCACGCCCCAAGCAAAGCGACACGCTCAACTGGCAAATACGCGACGCGTGGAATGTCGTGCGCGCCAGTGGACGCTTCCCCGTTGCGGCCGGCGCGACCCTGTCCACGCTCAGTTGCGCCTCCAGCGTCGCGGGCTACTTCGCGGTATCCGCGTCACTGGAGCGTGCGCATGGCCAGCTCGAATCACGCGGCACACGTCCCGCAGGCATCGCGACGTTCGGCGTCTTGCCCGATCCCTCCGCGGCGTTACCCTCCGTCCGTTTTCCGTATGAAGATCTGCACCGCTTCGGCGGGCAGGGCGCCGCCTATCTCGCACCCGGCCAGCACTGCTGCGACGGCGACGGCTACCGGCCGGTCTACACCGCGCTCGGTCTGACGTGGGTCAACGACAATCGCAACTGGTATATGGAAGAGCCGAAAAAAACCGGCACATTCGACCCCGCGTCCAAACAGCTCACACCGTTCTTCCGGCGCGGCGACCTCTTGCGATTGATCCAGCTCGACGGCATTCCCCAGTGGGCGAGTCCGACCGGCAAAGAGACGCACAGCTATGTGCCGACTTCGCTTGCGCAGATGAAGGACTACATGGCCAAAGTCGGCGCCGAATCGAATCGCGTTCGCACGACTTACTTTCCCAAACAGCGCGACAACTACTATCAGGTGACATGGGAGCCGGACGCCGACGGCGGTCTGCCGTGGCGCGACACCGACGCGAATTTCGTCGCCATGTACAAGGCGGTCTGGGAAGGGATCCATCAGACGGATCCGCATGCGGTGGTGATGGGACTGACCTATTCCTCGGTGCAGGGCAATGTCACGTGGATGCGCAAACTCGGTCCGCTTGGAATCGGCCGCTATATGGATGGCATGACGATTCACGGCTATTACGACATCGGCACGACGCCCTCGCATCCACCCGAACGGGTTGCGGACACCGGCAATCAGGGCACGGTGCCGGGCGCGCTGCCTGCTGCAATGCGGGCGCTGCGCCACGAGATGCGTCAATACCTGAAACCTGGCGCGCCTTTGTTCGTCACCGAAACCGGCATCAGCTACGACATCGGCCAATCGTATGGCAAGAACTATCCCGGCGCGAACGTGTTGTATGCCCAGGCGGCGGTAACGGCGCGCACGCATCTGATCCTGCTAGGCGAAGGCGCCGACATGACCTACGTGTTCTATCTGGCGGATATGCCGGACGCCGCGCCAGGCTACGGCATTTTCTTCGAACTCGATCATCCGACCGGCGCTTACGGTCCGACTCGCATCAGCCCGAAGCCCGCGGCGCTCGCGGTGGCGGCGATGACGCGCATCATCGACGGTACTGTGACGCTCGGCCCGCTCAAGGGCGTGCCCAAAGGCGTCTACGCGTACGCGTTCCGCCGGCTCGGCGGCGGCAAGATCGTGACCGCGCTGTGGACGCATGACAACGACGCATGGAGCGCGAAAACCGGTTTCGACGCGAGCCGGAGCGTGGACTATCGGCTGCGGGTCGATGCGCCGGGCACCACGGGCGAAGTGACGGTGTTCGACATGATGGGCAACGCGACGGCGTTGCCGTATCGCGACGGCGTGGCGAGCCTGAAACTCTCGCCCGCGCCCGTCTATGTCGTCTCCGGCAACGCCGACGTCTTCAGGGAAGCGGTGACGACACCCGAGGGTTACGTGGCGCGCTAGCGGCGCGATGTGACGATACTTCGGCGTGATGTGACAGGCTCTGCGGCGACTGGCGCACATAGCATGCAGACGGGGGCACGTTAGCATGCCTATCAACACGCTGGAGCCGAACGCCGGAGCCGAAACATGAGCGGCCTTGCATGGACGATGCTGGTACTGGCCGCAATGATCGGCGCGTTTCTCTTCGCGACGATCGGCGCGATTCTGCTCGCTCTTTTTCTGGCGAGCGTGTCGCGCCAGCTCACACGGAACGATGACCATCATCGCGACTACTAGCGAATCGTGACGAACGCTCGATACGCTGCGGGATCACGCTGATCGGACACGTTCGAGCGGCGCAAAAAAACCGGGGGAAATGACATGCTGACCGAGATCGATTTTCTGGACGTAGTCCGTCTCACACCGCTGGTCGCATTCGATCTGATCGTCAGCGACGCCCAAGGGCGCGTGCTGATCGGCCGCCGCCGCAATCGCCCGGCCCGTGGCACCTGGTTCGTTCCCGGCGGCCGCATTCACAAAGACGAAACACTCGACGCGGCATTCGCGCGCATCGCCGACGCCGAGCTCGGCATAGCGAATCTGGCGCGCTCGACGGCGCGCTTCGAAGGCGTGTTCGAACATCACTACAGCGACAACTTCGCGGGCGAGCCGGACGTATCGACTCATTACATCGTGCTGGCCTATGCGCTGACGCTCGCGGCCACGGCGCCCCTCGGACGGCCCGAGCAGCACAGCGAATATGTGTGGCTTACGCCGTCGGAACTGCTCGCGCGCGCGGACGTCCACGACAACACCAAAGCCTATTTCCGCTAACGCGCGCGCAAGCAGACGCGCGGGCACGATTCCGTGCCGGGCCGCATTCTGTCGCCGACTGTGAGTTCGGCAACGTGGCCGCCAGAGCCGCTACAGTATGATTCGAGCTCACCGTCAGGGCTCGAATCACTATGCGATCATCGGCAACCCGGCTCGTTCGCGATTCCATCATTGCGTGTCTCGCGCTGCTCTTCTTCGCCTGCCTTCCAGCCTCCGCACGCGCGGCCGACTGTGGCGCCGGCACGCTGGTCACCGTGGTCGCACACCTCGACGACGATCTGCTATTCGTGGACCCCGCCATCAGCGAGCGTCTCGATGCGGGATGGTGCATCACCACCGTCCATCTGATCGGCGGCGCCAATGGCGCGGACTTCGCTTATGTTCAAACCCGCGAACGGGCTTCACGGCTCGCCTATGCGCGCATGGCAGGCGTGCCCGACGAGTGGCTCGAGTCCAACGTGACGATCGCCGGCAAGCTCGTGCATCAGATGGTGCTGAAAGCGAGGCCGCAAGTGCGCCTGCTGGAGCTGCGCCTGCCCGGCGGCGCCGTGCGCGGCGGCCGCGTGCCACTCGGTCTGCTGTGGGAACAACACGCCACGCTCTCGACTTATCCGATGAACGCGGACGGCTCCGTGCGGGTGAAGTACGATCGCGATGCCTTGTCGGCCACATTGAAAGCGATACTCGCGCCGGCCACGCTGATCTATACGCTCAACCCGGATACCGTGCCGTTCATCGAGCATCCCGATCACATCCTCTCCGCGCGCATTACTCGCCACGTCGCCCAGACGCTCGGCAAAGGCGTGCCGATCGTCTACCACGTCACCTATCCGACCGGCAGCTGGCCGGGCAATCTGCCGGCCGCCGAAGTGCAGCGCAAGCGCGACATCGTCGCCAGCTATTTTTCGATCGACGGCAGCGAGTCGTCGCATGTATTCGGTGAATTTCAGTGGGACGGCAACTGGATTTCGCGCCGCTATGCCTTTGCCGACCGTACCGATCGCCGCGTGCCGGACTTCGTGTCGCATCCGGTTCAGCTCTTCAATGCGGCGGCCAGCCGCTGTCTGAGCTCGGCTGGGCCCGGCCGTGCGCCAACGCTCGCGGCGTGCACGGACTCGCCGGCCCAGCAATGGCGCTGGGATCCGTTGAGCGTCTATCCGGGCAATACGCGCAACGCCGCGCTCGTGAGCGTCGCGACTTCGCAATGCATCGCCGAACGCGACGGCTATCTGATCGCGGAGACTTGCGATCAATGGGACGTGGCGCAGCGCTGGACCCCGTGGGATTTCGGCCTCGTCTATACGCCGATGCGGCATTGCCTCGGCGAAAACGACGGCAAGCTGACCATGCGCGGCTGTACCGCGCTCACCACGCGCTATCGTTGGGCCACCACACAACACACGCAGGCGAACGACCTGCGGCTCGCCACCGTGATGGCGGGCGATATCGCCGGCTCGGGCGAGCAGTCCGCGGTGTATGTCCAGCGGCAACACGACGGCCCAGGTTTCAACGTGTATGCGGCCTCGCTCGCCAAGGTGTCGCCGCCCGCGCTGTGGTACGCGAGCGTCGTCCCGTTCGATCCGCGCGCCACCGCGGCAAGTTGCGCCGGCGACAAACTGTGCTTCGACAGCGTGCGCTTTCTGCTCGGCGATTTCGACGGCGACGGCAAGGCGGATCTGATGATCGTCGCGGCGCGCCAGGGCGGCACCGCCTTCTGGTTGCTTCGCAGTGCTGGCGACCACTTCGAGGCGCCGCGCCTCTGGCTGCAAACCAGCAATGCGTTCAGGCCGGAACTGACGCAGCAATATGTGGCTGGAGACCTCACCTCATCGGGGCGGGCCAGCGTGCTGATCGCGCAAAAACGGGCCGACCGCGGACTTGATCTATGGGTCGCGTCGGCGCAAGGAGCAGGAGCCTCGGTGGCGTCAGCGCCGGCGCTCTGGGCACAGGCCAGGAACCTGCCGCAGAACGTCAATCTGCTGGTGCGTGAGACAGCCGGCTCGCGCGCCTCGCTGATCGCGGTCGACGGGGCAAACGGACGCCTCGCGCTCACTTCCATCGCCAATGAAGGTGCGCGCTTGAGCGTCGGCGAGCGCAACGTCTTGCCGGCGAGTTTCGTCCCCGGCTTCGTGAAAGTGACAATGGGCGCCGTGCGTGGCCGCGACAGCAACACGCTGATCCTGCTAACGCCGCATCTCGACGAGACGAGCGAGGAAGCCATGATCGATGTCGCCACGCTCGACGTGAGCGGCGCAGCAAGTTCGCCGGTGCGGGCGGCGACATTGCACGACATGTCGTGGTCGGATGTCTTTCCGGCTTTCGTGCGCGACAAGCAGGGGCCCGCACTGGTGCTGTTTCGCCGGACCGACGCCACCCTCGGCGATTTCTATTTCACCGGCGGAGCGCCGGCGTTGTCGCGCTATCCATCAGGAAACGGACTCGCGTTGGGCGAAGCTCAGGAATTCGGCAACCTGCCGGGGCTTTTCTCGGAGACAGTGCGAATCGACCGGCTCGCGCAATAGCATGCGAGCCGGCCGGTCCGATTGGCGTCAGGCCGAAACCTGGAGCGGTTGAACGAACTTCCGCGCGATCGTCATGTAACGATCCGCCGTGTCGTGCAGCGTGTAGCCGGCCAGTTGCCGGTTCGCGCGCGGTGTGCCGAGCGCGCTCAGCAATGCGCCGCCGTAGGCTTCCGGGTCGGTCGTATCGACGAGGTTGACGCCGGCAAATGCGCTCGCAAAGCCAAAAGACGGAATCCGGCTCGCCACGACAGGAATACCCGAGGCAAGCGCCTCGAGAAAACCGATGCTCTGCGCTTCGAAACGCGACGGCATCGCGAAGACACGCGAGGCGCGCAGCAGCGCGGCCACGTCGGAACGCGGTCCGTTCACCGTCACCTTGCTTTCCAGACCCAGCTGACGGACGAGCGACAGGACCGCACGGTGATAGTCGAGGTCTTCGACGACACCACACAGCAAGAGGCGCGCATCCGGTTCCGATTGCAGCACGCGTTCGAACGCGCGGATCGTGTCGAGCTGGCTCTTGCCTTCGATATACCGGCCAAGCTGGACGATCTGCTTCGGGTGCGCGTCGATATCCGGCGCGCCCGCGTCGCTGGCCTCGGCGAACAGCTGGGCATCCACGCCGTTCGGAATCACGACCATGGACGGATGGCGGCCGATCTCGCGGAGGTAATCGTCGATATTCTGCTGCGACACGCCGATGATCGCCCGCGCCCGTCGCGAGAGCAGGCGCTCGGCCCGCTTGAGCGCGCCGTTTTCGAAGTCGTTGACGCCGGAATGCATGACCCAGGCAATCGGCGTATTCACCGGCAGAAGACGCACATACAGTGCGGCAAGCGTTGCGTGAGCCACGATGAAGTCGGGGCGAAAGCGCCGCACCACGCGATACAGGTACAGCAACTTGCCTACCCTGCCGTAGCGCACATCGGGAAACAGACAGGTGACGCCCGCCGCCTGAAGCTCGGCGTGAATGTCGGCAAAGTCGTCCTGCTGCGGAAGCAGCGATGTCATGCAGACTTCATGGCCACCGCGCTGATGGTGAATGGCCAGCCCTTTTACGAGTACTTCTGCCCCGGACAATCGCGGTGCATGAACCAGTTGAAGAATCCTCACGATTGATCTCTCAGCCTTAACTGCCTTTTTGCGCAGCGGACGGGATGCCGCCCCCGTTATTGCAGACCCCAAATAACGTCGGCACCCATCTTCGTGTATGGCGCGCTCCTTTTTGCGGAGCGCACCAATGTCTCCGTAAAACAGCGACAGTTCCGCCGCGAACTCCATGTCGCGAGGAAACCTTACACCCAAGACCCAGCACTTTTACGCCAAGCCCAAGACTTTTTCGGCTGGCCCATGAGCGCTAGCGCCCATTTCTCAGTCGATTGACGCTGCCGGATAGTTAGGCATCCATTTCAAATAATTACGACCCCAATTCACAGTGGCGGAAAAAGACTGGTCTTACCTGACAGATCTTTTTCATTCGATCAATGTAATTAGTACTGCATTAATGATCATACGTAACGACTCGTTACTTCTTTTAAGCACACTAATGCGTATTGTTGCGGTCGATTCTTCCCAAATTGAGCATTTCTAGCTTACGGAACAGTAAAAAGTTCATCGGCTAGCGCCGTGAACTCAAGTACTGCGATCTGAATCGCGCTGTTCCTCAACACGCTGGCCGGTTCGTCGTACGTTCTCAGGTCGTCCGATTCCGCCAAAACCGCTCGCGTCAGCGGCCCGGTTTCGCGCGACAAGCGTTTCTCTGCAGAGAAATGCGTTCGAGGCCGACAACCCGGGAAGGCATCACCTTCGCGCAGCCGGAAATGCTGCGCATCCAGGACGCCAGTGTCGAAGCCTCGGTCATCGGCTGGCTTGCAAATGAACCCCGATGTTCGCTCCACCTCCTGACGCGCTTTGCGCGAGGAGCCGGACGAATGATCAGCCAACGCATTGCTTACAGATTGATGAAATCGCAACTACTCCTACTCTCGACACTGTCCCTCGCACTCGCCGCATGCGGCGGCGGCGGCGGCAGTAACGGCACCGTCAGCAACGCGGCATCCCAGTCCAACGGCAGCAGTGGCACCAGCAGCCCGGCCAGCGCGGCCACCACGTCCGCCGCTGGCAACGCCAGCACCGGCACCGCTGCGCTGAACGCCACGGGCGGCACCGCGGCCATGACCTGCGCCTCGCCGACCACATCTGCCGGCTCGGGCAGCGCGACGATTTCTGCGGATACGCCGAGCGCCGACGGCACGCGCATCTTCGCCTCCGGCAGCACGTTCCAGATCGCCTTCAACACCAATGCACCGAGCGCCGACACGCTGAACTGGGCCGTCACCGACACGCTCGGCCGCGTCGCCGCGAGCGGCACCACCGCCGTGGCGAGCGGTGCGAAGACCATCACGTTCAATTGCACGTCGACGCTCGCCGGTTATTTCGCGGCAACGGGCACGCTCGCCAAGAACGGCGGCCAGTTGCCGCAGGCCGGCACGCGTCCGGTCGGCATCGCGACTTTCGGCGTGACGCCGAACCTGTCCGGCGTCGTGCCGGCCGTCACGTATGCGCGCCAGGAGCAGCATCGCTTCGGCATGCAGGGCGCGAACGACAACGGCCCGCTGCTGGCCGCGCTGGGCATTTCGTCGACCATCGACGACCGTCAGCTCTCGACCATGGAGCCGAACGGCCCGAACACCTTCAACCCGTCGGCCGACAATCTCGATCCGTTCTACAAGAGCGGCAATGTGATGCGGCTGATCCGCCTCGACGGCATTCCGGCCTGGGCGAGCAGCACCGGTGCCTTCCAGGACGACACCACGCTGCCGACCGATACGTCGTACTACCAGAGCTACATGAGCCGCGTCGGCACCGAATCGAACGCGATTCGCGCCGCGTACTTCCCGACCCAGTCGGCAAACTACTATCAGGTGACGTGGGAACCGAACCAGATGTGGACGGATACCGACGCCAACTTCGTCGCGCTGTACAAGGCCGTCTATCAGGGCATTCATTCGACCGATCCGCACGCGATGGTGATGGGCCCGGCAGATGCATTCCCGAGCCTGACCACTTCGCACCTGAAACGCCTCGCGCCGCTCGGCTTCGGTCAATACATCGACGCCGTCGCCACCCACGGCTACTACGACGCGGGCACGTCGCCGTCGCATCCGCCTGAGCGCTACGACAGCGACCCGTCCACCGCCGACGGTTCGTTGCGCGGCCAGATGCGCAACCTGCGCGCGGAAATGGCCACCGACTACCGTACGGGCATGCATCTGTTCTCGACGGAAGCGGGCATCAGCTACGATCTCGGCTCGTCGTACGGTCCGAACTATCCGAGCGCCAACGTGCTGTACGCGCAAGCGGCGGTCGCCGCGCGCATGCACATCATCACGCTCGGCGAAGGCGCGGACCAGACCTACGTGTTCTACGGCGCGGACTATCCGGATGAAGTGGGCTACGGCACCTTCTTCGACCTGAACGACGCGCAGGGCGCATTCGGCGCGACCAACATCAGCCCGAAACCGGTGGCGATGGCGATCAGCGCGATGACGCACACGCTCGACGGCACCACGACGCTGGGCCCGGTCAACGGCACGCCGACCGGCGTGTACGCTTACGCGTTCCAGCAGGTGGGCAACGGCGCGGTGATTACCGCTCTGTGGGCGCACAACAACAACGTGTGGAGCGCGAGCGCGGGCTTCAGCTCGACTTATAGCGTCGCGTACAGCCTCAACGTCGATCAACCGGGCACGAGTGGCACGGTCAAGGTGATCGACATGATGGGCAACGCGACCAATGCGAACTACAGCAACGGTGTGCTGACGCTCAACCTGACCGAATCGCCGGTGTATGTGGTGTCGAACAACGCGTCGGTCGCCAAGGCCAATGCGACGACGCCGGTCGGATACGTCGGCATGTAAGCCGCGCGTTCAAAGTACCCGGATTCGGGTACTGCGGCCGACATGAAAAACGTCAGCCGGCTCACGGGCCGGCTGACGTTATTTTTTTGGGCGTTCAAAACCTGCATCGCAAGTGCAGTGCTTCAACTCTCTCCCAACTGCCCCTCCATACCGCGCAATTCGCTTTCGCGTTCCGTGGACACCTTGCCGATCGGCGGGCCGGCGAAACTCTTGCGCACGCCCGCGCCATACCAGATCGTCAGCAGCACCGCGAGCAAACCGGCAATCACGTAGACCACTTTCTGATTCGGCGGCTGCATGCCGACATACGCGAGCACCAGCGCGCCGATCACCGCCGCCACCGCGAACGGCTTCGACAGCATGCCCAACTGGAACGGGCCTTTTTCGTTCCACGTACGGCCTTCGGCGAAAATGCCCGCCGCAATCGGCATGGCGTACGAGATGAACAGGAACACCGCGCTACCGGCGCTCAGCACCGTGAAAGCGTCGCCATATAGCGTGACGACGATCGCCAGCACCGCCGAGGTCCAGATGGCGGCGCCCGGCGTGCGATGCGCGGCATTCACCTTACGCAGCCACTTCGATGCGGGCAGGCCGCCGTCGCGAGCAAACGCGAACATCATGCGCGACGTGGAGGTTACTGCAGCAAGACCGCACACGTAGTTGATGAAGAACATCAGCAGTTCGATCACAATGCGCAGCGGCCCCGGAATCGGCGCGAGAATCGCTTCGAAGAAACCCGTGCCCTGCTTCACGGCCGCGCCGATATCCGGCATGACCAGCACGAACGCGCACACCATCACGTAGCCGAAGGTCGTGGACCAGAACACCGAGCCGACGATACCGCGCGGCACATTGCGCGCCGCCTGATGCGTCTCCTCGGAGGTATGCGCCGATGCGTCGAAACCGGTAATCGTATAAGCGGTCAACAGAAGGCCGGAGAGAAACGCCATCGCCATGGTCTGCTTCGGCCATGCGCCGCCGTCCACACCCGTAAAGTTAGTGAAGGTATAGAGCCGCGACAGATCGATCTTGACTGGCGAATACACCAGCAACGCCCCGACCAGCAGGATCGTCACCGCGAAGATCAGATAGCCCGACAGGTCGGTGATCCTGCTCGTGATACGAATGCCGCGATGATTGAGGAATGCTTGCGACGCGGTGATCACGGTCAGAAACAGCGTCTGCTGCCACCAGCCGAGCGACTCGGGCTTAACGCCGAACATCGGCGCGATCAGCGTGCGGAAGAACGGATCATAGGTGCCGAAGTTGATCGCGGCGACCACGAACACGAGGCCGAGCAGATTCAGCCACGCGGTCAGCCAGCCCCACGTTTTACCGCCGAGAATCGAACTCCAGTGATAGAGACCGCCCGCAGTGGGGTACGACGAGGCGATCTGCGCCATCGCCGCGGCCACCACCAGCGCGAACAGCGAACCGAGCGGCCAGCCGAGTCCGATCGACGCTCCGCCTGCCGCCGACAGGCCCATCTGAAACGACGTGATGCCGCCCGACAGAATGCAGATCAGCGAGAACGACACCGCGAAGTTCGAGAACGCCCCCATGCGCCGGGACAGTTCCTGCGCGTAACCCATCTTGTGCAACAGCTTGACGTCGTTGTCGGCGGATTCCGCCGACGGCAAGGCCGTGTTGATGTCCATGACGCGATCCTTTGAACAGGGTTATGACGAAGCGGCCAACCGGCGAGCCGGTTCAACGGCGTGGCCGCGCCAGGCAAAGCGGCTCACGCGGCCGTGAAACAGTTATCGACGTACAGGTGTGCGCCGTTGACGAAACTCGCGTCGTCGCTCGCGAGAAAGAGCGCGGCGCGCGCCACTTCCTCCGGCGCGCACAGGCGGCCCTGCTGCACCGACAAGGCGGCTTCGCTCGCATCGAAGCCGTACTTGGCGAGCGCGCTGATTTCACGGCGCCCATGCGGCGTGTCGATGAACCCGGGGCACACGGCATTGCAGCGAATGCCCCGGTCGCGATACTCGACGGCGATGGCACGCGCGAACATCGCGCATGCGCCTTTGGTGGTGCAATAGAGCACTTCGAGCGGCGTCGCCGCCACCGACGAGATCGACGCCGTGCAGACGATCGAGCCGCCGCCCGCAGCGAGCATGTGCGGCAGCACGGCCCGCGTCATCATGAACATGCTTTTCACGTTGACGTTCATGAGCCAGTCGTAGTCTTCGTCGGTGGTATCGACGAACGGCTTCACGACAATGCTGCCGGCATGATTGAACAACACGTCGATACGTCCGAAGCGCGCCATGATGCCGGCCACGGCGGCATCGACGGCCGCGCGCTTCGACACGTCGGCGGCAAACAGCTCGGCGCTGCCGCCTGCCGCGCGAATCCGCGTCACCACTTCCTCACCGGCATCCGTATTGATATCGACGACGGCGACCTGCGCGCCTTCCTGCGCGAACAGCAACGAGGCCGCGCCGCCCGCGCCCGTCGCGCCGCCCGACACGATTGCGATCTTGCCTTCCAGCCTGCCTGCCGATCTGCTCATACGTCACTCCCTTTCCTGTGCATTGCGTGATGCACAAAGTAGGGGCGGCAAAAAGTGGCGACTATCCAAAATTGGCAAAAAGATAAAAATCCCGTAAAAATTCCGCCTCCTGACAAATGCATTACGAAGGCTTCCAGCCGCGCAGCAGGTAAGCAAAGACGCTTTGCGCCAACCCTACGGCAGGGCTTTTTTTTCGCATACACTGGTCGGCACGAGGCTTTCGGGGAGCGCCATCAGAATCGGGAGAAGCTATGCAGGCGGTCAATCAGACGAGCGGCGCAGTCGAGATTCGTTGTTGCCGCAACATTGACGAGCAGGCCATGCTGCTCGACGCATGGAACCAGAGCTACTGCCAGATCTCACGCGGCGCCTTCGACGGCTCGGTGAGTTCATGCCACGCGGGCGGCGTGCGGGTGCTGGTCGAGCGCCTGAACCGCACGGTCTATCAGCGCGGCCAGGTAGCGGCATCCAGGGTCGCGGTGGGCATTCCGTTTCAACTCGAGGGCCATGCGTTGTTGTGTGGACAGACGAGTCATCGCGACGGCTTGCACGTGTTTTCCGGCGATGGCGGTTTCGAATTTCTGTCGCCCGACAAGCATGTGGTGGTGAACCTCGAAATCGAGCCGGGCGCGATCGGCGACCCGCTGTTGCGCTCGCAGTTCGACGAAATGACCCTGCTGCTCGGCTCGAGACCTGGCGTATTGAACGTCGATCCCGCGAGACTGCAGGGCTTTCGCGAGGTGCTGAAGCAGTTGCTCGACGCCGTCGCGGCCACCCCCACTTTGCTCGACGACGCCGCAGTCGCCGCGGCGTTCGAAAAGTCGGTGATATTCGGTCTTGCCGATGTTTTGCAGGACCTGCGCGATGCCGATCCGCACGGGAACGTCGAGGCTCGCACTGCGCGCAACTGGCAACTGGTGCGTGGGGTTCGTGAGCTGATCGAGGAATCGCCGCAGTGTCCGCTTTCCGTGGCGGAGTTGTGCGCGCGGTTTCGCGCCAGTCGGCGTACGTTGCAATATGCGTTCGAAGATACGCTCGGCGTCAACCCTTCCGCTTATATGCGCGCCGTTCGACTCGATCACGTGCGCCGTGAATTGCGCGGCTCCGCTTCAGTGACGGAGGTCGCCACGCGGTGGGGGTTCTGGCATTTCGGGAATTTCTCCAGCGAGTATCGCGGGCAGTTCGGCGAGTTGCCGTCCGAGACCTGGAGAAGGAGCCGGGCGGTTTAGATTGTTTGCCCGCGCGGACAAAAGTAGCGCACACTAGCTTACTGCTCCTATGCGGAGCAAAAACCGCCAATTGGGAGTCCATCATGGCAAAAGGTCAAATGCGCAGTAACCGCGAAGTCAAGAAACCGAAGCAGGCGAAGAAACCGCAGCCCGCCACTTCGCCATCGGGCGCGCCGCCGATCCGGGTAGCACCAAGCGCCTCGGCCACCGCGAAGAAGCATTAAAAGGCAAGACCGATTGAGCACGCCCGCCGCATCGAGGCGGGCATCCATCCAAAGCGCATTTCCTGCAGCGCCCCATCCCGCATCTTCGGCCCCAGCGTCCCGACGGCTATCCTCATCCGCACTACCAACGCCATTGCTCCGGGCGTCACTACGCCTGCTTCGTTCATGGCGCGGCGGCTCGCACACATCACCCTCTTATTTTCAGGCTCATCAGCAACGCTATAGAAACGCGAGCCTGCGCGAGTCGATCGAGCACGCTCCTCATGCGCGGACTTGCCCGGCGTTTCCGGTCTGGCTATGCTGAAGGGCTCGCCGATACCACGCGTGTCGGCGACACACGAATCGCAACACGAAACAGAACAATCGATCCGGGATAGCCATGTCCACCACCAGTCTTTTCCTCACCGCCGCGGGCGTCGGGCTCGCCATTGCCGCGCCGGTCGGCCCGATGGGCATGCTGTGCATTCGCCGCACGCTAACCGGCGGTCCGCGCGCCGGGCTCGCGATCGGCTTCGGCATCGCGACCGGCGACGCGGCCTATGGGCTGATCGCGGCGCTCGGCCTCGTCAGCATCTCGCAGTTCATGCTGGCGTATGACCGCCCCTTGCATCTGCTCGCCGGCTTGTTCCTGCTGTATCTGGGCGTGCGTACGTTGCTGCAGAAAGCCCCAGCCGACGCAGCGGACAGCACCGCAAACGGCGCGTCAGGCGGCAACGGCAAGCTCGCCCAGGTGGGCCGCGCCGGCGCGCTGCGCGCGTATGCGAGTTCGTTGCTGCTCACGCTGACCAATCCGCAAACGGTCATCATGTTCGCCGCGCTGTTCACAACGCTCGCCCCGCGCGGCGCGTTTTCATCGAGCATTGCGCTGACCACCGTGGGTGGCGTGTTCTGCGGCTCGATTGCATGGTGGTGTTTCCTCGTGACCGTGGTGTCGCTCGCGCGCCACGCGATCGGCAGCAAAATGCGCGTCGCCATCGACCGGATTGTGGGCTTCACGCTGGCGGCGTTCGGCATCGTGGAGATTCGCCGGGCGCTTTGAGCGCGCGTCGCGACCTTGGGGTTGGCCGAAGTTGCGCTTTCAGTCTCACGAGCGCCCGCGCAACGCCGCGACTGCCTCGCCGGCAATCGCCAGCAACGCAACCGGCAAAGAACCGGCAAAGCTTGGGCGCCGCCAGCCAGGCCACGTGAAAACCGCCCCGAGGTTCTTGCGCTGATCGACCGTATGCGGGCAGCGCAGCACACCGTTTCGTACGCGAACGCGGCAGTTTTGCGACAATAGCGGCTTTCGCCGCGCCGCGGCGGCCTTCCCGCCGCCCTTCACCGACTGTCGAAGGCAGGCGCACCGGCCTTGCGGCCTGATCCGTCCAACCCACCCGACCGTCAGCGGTCCGCTCAATGGCTCTTCCCCACATCGATCTGCTGTACTCCGTCTCCGGCCTGTTCGTGGGCTTTCTGGTCGGACTGACGGGCGTCGGCGGCGGCTCGCTGATGACCCCTATTCTCGTCCTGCTGTTCAACGTGCATCCGGCCACGGCCGTCGGCACCGACCTGCTGTACGCCGCGGCCACCAAGGCGACCGGTACGCTCGTGCACGGCCTGAAGGGCACCGTGGACTGGCAGATCACCCTGCGCCTCGCCGCCGGCAGCGTGCCGGCCGCCACGATCACGCTGATTCTGCTGCATCGTTTTGGCATGGATACGCCTGGTGCGAGCCGGCTGATCCAGATCGTGCTCGGCGCGGCGTTGCTGGTGACGGCGGTGGCGCTCGTGTTTCGTCCGCAACTCGCGGCGCTCGGCGCGCACCGGCAACGCGCGCCGCGTCAGGGACGCACGCTCGCGCTGACCATCCTGACCGGCGCGGTGCTCGGAGTGCTGGTGTCGCTGACGTCGGTGGGTGCGGGCGCAATCGGCGTGACGGTGTTGTTGTTGCTCTATCCGCTTCTGCCGACCACGCGCATCGTGGGCTCCGACATCGCGCATGCGGTGCCGCTCACCCTGCTGGCGGGCGCCGGCCATTGGCTGCTGGGCTCGATCGACTGGTCGATGCTGCTGTCGCTGCTGGTAGGCTCGCTGCCGGGCATCGCAATCGGCAGCTTTCTGTCCTCACGCGCGCCGGACGCGCTGCTGCGCAACCTGCTCGCCGCCACGCTCACGCTGGTGGGCGTGCGCCTCGTGCTGGCCTGAACGGGCGCGCAGGCCGGCGCCGCGTATTGCCACGCCACGCCTTGCCGCTCAGGCTCAGGCTCGACTCAAGCAGACGACTGCTATTTGAAAAAGCGGCAGGTCAGATCGGCCTCGAACTGCCGGACCCATTGACCTTGACGGTCGTGATAAGACTGCGCCCAGCCGCCGCGCCGGATGGTGACGAGGCGCTCGTGCGCGGCATCGCTCGGATCCGCGCAGGCGCTGATGTCGAAATGCGCCGGTGCAAAACCGTGCCGCGCGCACACCAGTTCGAAGGCCGCCCGATCGCTGATGGGCAGATCGGTATAGCGCAAAAGCGAGGTTTCCATGGCGTTGACTCCGGTTCCCTACGCATCACAGTACGCTTCGGGTCGCGTCAGCAATGTGTCACAGCGCACAGTCGCACAGCGGCGATGCCGCCGTGTTGCTTGCGACTGCCCGGACCCATCATCACCGCTTCAAAAATCGCCAAATTAAAATAAAAAAGGCTCCGGTTTTTTGCCGGAACCTTGGTGCACAACTGCATCACGACGGCGCAAGGCGGCTTGGCGCCGCCCTCGCCTGATGCGACAGCCTGCTTACTGCTGCTGGACGTTCAGCTTGTTCGACACCGACGTGACGCCAGCGACGCCCTTGGCGGCTTCGCCTGCGGCGTCGATCTGCGCCTGGTCAGGCACCGAGCCCGTCAGCGTCACCGCGCCGCCACGAGCGCGCACGGCGATGTTCGACACGTCGATACCTTGCGCCTTGGCCAGCGCGCTACGCACCTTGCGGCCCAACTGGCTGTTCGCCTTCTTGGTCGACTTGGCGCTCGCAGCCGGCGCGGCGGTCGTGCCCGTTGCCGTTGCGTCGCTTGCCTGAGCGTACACATTGCACGCCACTACCATTGCCACCACCGAGCCCAGCGTTTTCAGAAAACCGACCGATTTCATACTTTTCTTCTCCTTAGCTTCACATTGGACCGCATATAAAAGCGGCTTCGTACGACTTCCGGCAGCCACGCTGGACGCGCGACAAGGCGCGGCCCAGCGACGGCCGACTATGGCTGCAACACGGTGTGCGAGAGGCGAAGAGGCTGGCTGCCATTGCCGCATGCGATGACAGGCATGCAATGCGGTACGACAGACCGGCAAGCCGCGAAGTCCGCGAGCGCGCCCAGTTCTTGTGTGTCTTGCCGGGTCGCGCTGCGCAAACGTCTGTTCACGGCAGCGATGCACAATTTAATCTAGCCGGGCCAGAAGCGCAAAGGGTTTAGTCATACGCGAGGGCTGAATCGCGTCACCCGCACTGGTGTCACACGCCGTTCACGATTTGTTACGGCTTTGTCGGTGAGCGCGGCGGCCATGCGTGCCGCCGTGCGGCGAATCTCAGGTACCATCGGCGCGACGCGCGCTGCCGCGTGGCTCGCGCGCCATTCGCGGCAGCCGCCGTGGCGCGGCGTGAGCGCTTCACCCCGGTTCGCGCGCCGCAGAGCGCCGCCCCTGTTCACTTTCGACCGTAGCCGTCACGTCATCCGATGAAGCCAGCCACCGGCCGCAAAAGCCCTCCCCGTCTCGTCGCCCGATTCGTCGCGATCTCCTGGCGCGATCTCGCCGTCTCGTTCGGACCGATCCTGCTGATCGCCGCCGTCGCGATCTGGGTCGCCGTGCGTCTGATTCAGCCCGCGCCGCCCAGCACGTTGACGATCAGCGCCGGCCCGGAAGGCAGCACCTTCTGGAATGCCGCCCAGAAGTACAAGGAGATTCTGGCGCGCAACCGCATCACGCTGAACGTGCTGTCCTCGGAGGGCTCGCTGCAGAATCTCAAGCGCCTGTCGGACCCGAGCTCGAACGTGGATGTCGGCTTCGTGCAGGACGGCGTCGCGCCCGGCTCCGCGTCCAACGGTCTGATGTCGCTCGGCAGCGTGGCCTATGTGCCGCTGGCGATCTTCTATCACGGCCCGACTATCATGCGTCTCTCTGAGTTCAAGGGCGAGCGGCTTGCTGTCGGCGCCGAAGGCAGCGGCACGCGCGAACTGGCGCTCGCGCTGCTCAAGGCCAACGGCATCGTGCCGGGCGGCGCAACCAAACTGCTGCCGCTCTCGGGAGACGACGCCGCCGACGCCCTCGTCTCCGGCAAGGTCGACGCTGCGTTCCTCGCCGGCGATTCGGCGCAACCGGCGGTGATGGGCAAGCTCTACCGCACGCCGAACGTGCAGTTCTACGATTTCTCGCAGGCCGACGCCTACACGCGCCGCTTTCCCTATCTGACACAGCTCATGATGCCGATGGGCGCGTTCGACCTCGGCAAGAACCTGCCGTCCGCGCCGATTCATATGGTGGCGCCGACCGTCGAACTGGTGGCGCGCGACTCGCTGCACCCCGCGCTTTCCGATCTGCTGATCGAAGCCGCGCGCGAGGTGCACGGCAAGGCGAACATCCTGCAGCGCGCCGGCGAGTTTCCCGCGCCGCTCGCGCACGACTTCCCCATCAGCGACGACGCCGCCCGCTACTACAAGTCGGGCAAGAGCTTCCTCTACCGGATCCTGCCGTTCTGGCTCGCGAGTCTCGCCGACCGGCTGCTGGTGGTCGTGGTGCCACTGATCGTGTTGCTCGTGCCGGCCTTGCGTCTCGTGCCGTCTCTGTATGCATGGCGGGTGAAATCGCGCATTTACCGCTGGTACGGCGCGCTGATCGCGATCGAGCGCAGCGCCCTCAGCGACCATTCGCCCACCGAACGCGCGTCGCTGCTCGAACGGCTCGACGCGATCGAGGAATCCGTCAACGGTCTGAAGATGCCGCTGGCCTATGCGGATCAGTTCTACGTGCTGCGCGAGCACATCGGCTTCGTGCGCGCGCGGCTCACGCAGGCTCGCGACGCGCAACGCGACGGCGCCGCGGATGAAGCGCCGGGCGTCGATAACGGGCGCGGTAAAGCACAAGAAGCTGGAGAAGCAGGCAAAACTGGAGAACATGGCGAAGCAGGCGCGGCGTCCCCACCGCCTAATCCATCCAATCCGCCCAGTCCGTCCGCCGCGAACGAAGCGGCCGAGATCGGCGAAACGCCCAGCGACGACGCCGCGAAACCATATTGACGGATGCAAGCCGCGGCTGCTCCGCGTAAGATCATTACAATTTCGGCGGTCCGCGAGACGGGCCGTTCGGAACAGCAATCCGGGAGACATTTATGACCGTTGGCATCGACGCCAGACAACCGCTGTGGTTTTACGACTTTGTCTCGCCGTTCACGTACCTGTTGCTCGAGCAGCACGACAAATGGCCGGGCTTCGACTTCGTCTTCACGCCGGTCGTGCTGAACGACCTCTACCGTCACTGGGGACAGCGGCCGGCTTACGGCGTGCCCTCCAAACGCACCTTCATGTACCGGCACGCGCTGTTTCGCGCGGAACAGCTCGGCATTCCGTACAAGATGCCGCCCGCCCATCCCTTCGATTCCACGAAGCCGCTGTTGCTCGCCACCGCGGCGAACGGCGACGTCAATTTCGTGCGCGAGATTTTCCGCTTCATCTGGCGTGAAGGCCGCGACCCGTCGACGGACGTGGCCTTTGCCGAATTGTGCGAGCGCGTCGGCCTGCCCGACGGTCCGGAACTCATCAAGAGCCCGGAAGTGAAAGCGCAATTGCAGCGCAACACGGCGGATGCGATCGGCCTGGGTGTCTACGGTGTGCCGACCTTCCGTCTGAACGATCAGTTGTTCTGGGGCGAAGACGCGCTGCCCATGGTGCTGTACTGCGCGCGCACGCCGAACTGGCTCGAATCGAAAGAAGTCAAACGCATCAGTACGCTGCCTTCGGGGCTCGTGGACCAGCAGACGTAGGCGAGACGTAAGCCTGAAGCGGACGCGAGGCGCGTCCCACGGCGCTTTCGCCGGTTCGTCGCGGTAAAACAGCCCTGCTGATGCCGGCCATACCTTGCCTGCTATGCCGCTACACCGCAAACAGGCCTAAGGTTATGACCTTTGCTTCGTGCGCGTTGGCGCCCCGCTCTCGCAGGCGACGCCGTACGACGCTTCATCGGATCCGGTCCGCTTGCCCCGCCTCGCTTAAATCATGGACGACACCGCCGCCTCCCTCGATATCTGGCTCGTGCGCGTGCTGCGCACGCTGCTGGTCGAGCGCAGCGTCACGCAGACCGCGCTGCGTCTGAATCAGACCCAGCCGGCTATCAGCACCGCGCTGCGCAAACTGCGCGAGACGCTGAACGACCCGATTCTGGTGCGCGGCAAGTCGGGCATGGTGCCCACCGAATACGGCGAATCGCTGCTCGCCTCCGCGCAACGCGTGCTGCGCGAGGTGGATTTTGTCGCGACGCCGCATGGCGACTTCGATCCCGGCCGCTCGCGCCGCACCTTTCGCGTGGCCGCGCCGGATTATCTGAACGACTTCTTCATGCCGACCGTGATCGCGCAATTTCGCGAGGCGGCGCCGCACGCGCGGCTCGAAATAGATTCGCTGAGTCCGATGCTCGATCATTCCGCCGCGCTCGATGCCGGCGAACTCGATCTGGTGATCGGCAACTGGCCCAAGCCCGACCCGCGCTTCGAGCGCAGCGACCTGTTCTCCGATACGGTCGTATGTATGATGCGCGCCGATCATCCGCTCACGCGCATGCCGCTTACGCGCGAAGCGTATCTCGCCGCCGCGCATCTCGCGCCGACGCCGTATAGCGGGGCGAGCAGCGGCGCCATCGACATGGGCTTCATGCGGGCTCGCGCCGAGCGCCGCATCGTCGCCACGCTGCCCTACTTCGGCCTGGTGCCGCAGACGCTGCTGCAATCGGACCTGATCTTCACGACGACACGCCGTTTTGCGATGCACTACGCGGACATGTTGCCGCTCGCGGTGGTCGACGTGCCGATTCCGTTTCCGCGCATCAAGTGCTACCAGCTCTGGCATCCGCAGCCGGATCGACCGAGCGATGTGGGCTGGCTGCGTGCGCTGATGTCCCAGGTGTCGGACGGGCTGGTCGCGCAGAAGGTGCGGCGCGCAAAACGGACGCCGAAAAAGGAAACGTCAGCCGCGACGGGCTGACGTTTGGGGTTTGCGGCTCGAAGGGCGCTGCTTGTGCGCTGCTTGCGCGCCGCATCCTGGCCGGCGCTTGGTTCCGCTGATCAGACAGCCGCGCAGAGCTTCTGCGTCGCCACCTGCGCCACGACCTGCCGCGAACGGATCTGCAGCAACTCCGCGCATACCGCCACGGCGATCGCCGCAGGCGCCTTGTCGACGATGCCAGCCACGCCGATCGGACACGTCATCTCCACCAGGCGGTCCAGATCCACGCCGCGATCGAGCAAACGGCGCTCGAATTTCACGCGCTTCGTCTTCGAACCGATCATGCCGAAGTAGGTGAAATCGCGCCGCCGCATGATGCGCGCGGCCAGCGAGAAATCGAGCGCGTGGTTGTGCGTCATCACCAGAAAATAGGCGCCGGGCGGCGCCGTGTCGACGATCGCATCCGGCGTGTCGGTGGCTTCGACCTGCACGTTGGCGGGCGTTTCGTCGGGGAACAGTTCGTCGCGCTCGTCGACCCACTGGACCACGCACGGCAAGCTGCCGAGCAGCTTGACGAGCGCATGCCCGACGTGCCCCGCGCCGAACAGCACGATATGCATCGGCGCCGGACGCGGCGTCTGCACGCCGCTGCGCCGGCCGATCTGAACGGACGAAAAATCGTTCATGGCGATCATTCCAATTCCAGTGAGTGTGTTGTTCACGCGTTGCTTTTCCGGCTCATTGCCGCGCCCATTGCGGTCCGCTTATCGATTCGCTTATTGCCGCGCCGCCGCGGTGGCGGCACGCACCGCGCCGACCGCCTTGAGGATTTCCTCGCTGGTCGCGGGCGCATTCAGCGGCGGGTTGACCTTGTGGTTGCCCACTGCCGACACCGCGTCGCGCACCGCGAAGAACACCGAGAACGGCAGCAGCAGCGGCGGCTCGCCGGTCGCCTTCGAACGATGGATGCTGTCCTCCGCATTGCGGTTCTTGAAGAGGCGCACGCGGAAGTCGGGCGGCGTATCGTTGACGGTCGGAATCTTGTAGGTGGACGGCGCATGCGTCATCAGCTTGCCGCCCGCGTTCCACCACAGTTCTTCGGTCGTGAGCCAGCCCATGCCCTGAATGAACGCGCCTTCCACCTGGCCGACATCGAGCGCCGGATTCAGCGAGGCGCCCACGTCGTGCAATGCGTCCGCGCGCAGCACGCGCATTTCGCCGGTCAACGTGTCGATCACCACTTCCGACACCGCCGCGCCGTACGAGTAGTAGTAAAACGGCCGGCCTTGCAGCTTCGATTGATCCCAGTAGAGCTTGGGCGTCGCGTAGAACCCGTCCGACCAGAGTTGAATACGCGCGACGTAAGCCTTTGCGATGACTTCTTCAAATGGCACGACGATTTCGCCGACCACGACCCGGTCGTGCACGAAGCGCACTTCCGACGCGCTCACCTGCCCTGCGCCGAAGCGCTCGGCGGCGAACGCCGACAGGCGTTCGCGCAACTGCCGCGCGGCGTCCTGCGCGGCCTTGCCGTTCAGGTCGGAGCCCGTCGAGGCCGCCGTCGCCGACGTGTTGGCGATTTTGCTGGTGTCGGTCGCGGTGACGCGAATGCGGTTGAAGCCGATGCCCAGTTCATGCGCGACGACCTGCGCGACCTTCGTATTCAAGCCCTGGCCCATTTCGGTGCCGCCGTGATTCACCAGCACCGAGCCGTCGGTGTAGATGTGCACGAGCGCGCCGGCCTGGTTGAAGTGGGTCACGTTGAACGCGATGCCGAACTTGACCGGCGTCAGCGCCATACCCTTCTTCAGTATTTCGTTGTTCGCGTTGAACTCGTTGATCGCGGCGCGCCGCGCGCGATATTCACTCGTTGCTTCGAGTTCGTCGATCAGTTCGTGAATCACGTTGTCTTCGACGATCTGGCCATACGGCGTCTGGTTGCGCTCGGTCTTGCCGTACAGATTGCGGCGGCGCACGTCGAGCGAATCCTCGCCCACCGAGCGCGCCACGTTGTCCATGATGTATTCGATCGCGAACGCGCCTTGCGGGCCGCCGAAGCCGCGGAACGCCGTGTTCGACTGCGTGTTGGTCTTGCCGCAGAAGCCGTCGATCGTCACGTCCGAGAGCCAGTACGCGTTGTCGAAGTGGCACAGCGCGCGCGTCATCACCGGACCGGACAGGTCGGCGGAAAAGCCGCAGCGCGAGGTCATGTCGACCGTCACGCCGTCGATCACGCCCTTGTCGTCGTAGCCGACTTCGTACGTGTAGTGGAAATCGTGGCGCTTGCCCGTGACCATCATGTCGTCGTCGCGGTCCGGACGCAGTTTCACCGGGCACAGCAGCTTCCATGCGGCGAGTGCCGCGCAGCACGCGAACAGACCCGATTGCGATTCCTTGCCGCCGAATCCGCCGCCCATGCGGCGGCATTCGATCAGCACGTTGTGCGACGCCACGCCCAACGCGTGCGCGACCATGTGCTGCATTTCGGTCGGATGCTGCGTCGAACAGTAGACGTGCATGCCGTCGTCGTCCTTCGGCACCGCGTACGAAATCTGGCCTTCCAGATAGAACTGCTCCTGGCCGCCGAGCAGCATCTCGCCGGCCTCGCGACGCGCGGCGCGGGCGATCTTGTTGCCGGCTTCGCCGCGCGCGAGTTTCATCGGCGGCAGCACGTGCTGGTTCGCGGCGCGCGCCTGCTGCGCGGTGAGAATCGCCGGCAATTCTTCGTAGACGATTTCCGCGCGGCGTGCCGCGAGACGCGCCGTTTCGTGCGACGTCGCGACCACGATGAAGATCGGCTGGCCGACGTATTGCACGAGGCCGTCGGCGAGAATCGGATCGTCGCCGTGAATGATCGGGCCGACGTCGTTCACGCCCGGGATATCGTCAGCGGTGAAGATCGCGACCACGCCAGGCGTGGCGCGCACCTTGTCGAGCGACATCGAGACGATCTTCGCGTGCGCTTTCGTCGACAGGCCGAGTGCTGCGTGGAGCGTGCCGGCGAGCGTCGGAATGTCGTCTGTATAGGTAGCTCGGCCGCTTACGTGCAGATGCGCGGACTCGTGCGGACGCGAGATGTGGACCTGGGTGAAGTCCTCGAGATCCTGAAGGTCTTTCAGGAACGGTTCGGCGTGCTGATTCATTGTCGTGTTCTCCGTATCCTTTCGTCGTCTCAGGCGCCGACCGGCGCGCAGGCCGCAGCGACCGCGCGCACATCCAGCGCGCTCTTCGGCAGCGGGTTGTTCGGACGCGTTTCGAGCCAGAAGCGGTACAACGTGTTCTTCGCCGATTCGAGGCGATAGTTGCTGGTCGCTCGCATGTCCGACAGCGGCGCGTAGTCGTTGCCGAGCGCGAGCATCGCGGCCTGCGCGGTGGCTTCGTGCCATTCGGCGTCGCGCAGCACGGCTTCCGCGTGGGTCGCGCGCTTGGACGTGGCGGCCATGCCGCCGAACGCGATGCGCGGCTCGCGAATCAGGTTGCCGTCGGCGATGAACGCGAACGCGGCACACACCGCCGAGATATCCGAATCGAAACGCTTCGACAGTTTGTAGGTGCGGAATTGCAGGTTCCGACGCACGCCGGTGCGCGTCGGCACTTTCAGGCCGACGACGAACTCATGCTCCGCCATATCCTTCTTCTGATACGCGAGGTACAGGTCCTCGAGCGGCATCTCGCGCTCGATCTCGCCGCCGCGAACGATCACACGCGCGCCGAGCGCGATCAGGCCAGGCATCGAATCGCCGATCGGCGAGCCGTTGGCGATATTGCCGCCGAGCGTGCCGGCATTGCGAATCGGCAGCGACG
Organism: Paraburkholderia sp. RL17-381-BIF-C; assembly: GCF_046026435.1. Taxonomy (NCBI): domain Bacteria; kingdom Pseudomonadati; phylum Pseudomonadota; class Betaproteobacteria; order Burkholderiales; family Burkholderiaceae; genus Paraburkholderia; species Paraburkholderia sp. RL17-381-BIF-C. The sequence goes on from NZ_JARESX010000034.1 coordinate 80,897, forward strand.
CGAAGCGTTGCCACATTTCGTTCAATTCGGGATATTGCTTCGCGATCTCCGCGTAGGCTTTTTCGACGCTGACGCCCGCGCCGATCTCGATCCATTCGTCGTTGGTCTCCAGCTTCTGCAACTCGGCGATCTGTCCCACGTAGACGATATTGCCGAGCTCGCGCATCTGCTTGGTGACCCACAGGCCGATGTCCGTGCTGCCGGCGAGAATCCGCGCGGCCGGTTCGGCTTCCTTGATCCTGGCGAGTGCTTCGACCGTGCGCGGCGCGTCGAACTGCTGGCCGGCGTGCTGATAGTGGAAGGTGTCTTTGCGCTCGAGCGTGGCGAGCGTCGTGGCGAGCGCCTCGACATTGACCGGCGCTTTGGGTGCGGGCGCTTCGAACATGCGCACCGCCGCGTCGACGATCGGGCGGTAGCCCGTGCAGCGGCACAGGTTGCCCGTCAGCGCGTTGCTGATCGCCTCGCGCGACGGCACCGTCTTGTTGGCGCAACTGTGCTCGTGACCGTGCTTTTCGTAGAGCGACCACATCGACATGACGAAGCCCGGCGTGCAGAAGCCGCACTGCGAGCCGTGACATTCGACCATCGCTTCCTGCACGGGATGCAGCGACCCGTCCGGCTGGCGCAAGTCTTCGACGGTGAAGAGCGCCTTGCCGTCGAGCGTCGGCACGAACTGAATGCAGGCGTTGACCGCCTTGAAGTCGACGCCGCCCGCTTCGTTGCGCTCGCCGATCACGACCGTGCACGCGCCGCAGTCGCCTTCGGCGCAGCCTTCCTTCGTGCCGGTGCAATGCGCGTCCTCGCGCAGATACTGCAGCACGGTGCGGGTGACGGGCGCGTCCTTGATCTCACGGATCGCGTTGCGGTGATAGAAGCGAATCGGCTCAGTCATGTCTCGTTACTCTCGAATGTTCTGTGTCCGTGGGACGTGCAGCAGGGATGGTTCGAAAACTATCACCGTCAATAAATACAACCCATAGCGGCGGTCGCATGCGGGACATATCCGCAAAACGATATCGAGATGGGTTTGAGGGGCAGTTGACTTATGGTGATCTGAGGTTTTTGCCGTACTTTAGACTTTTATGCGGAATAAAAGCCAATCTGAGTTAGCGTGTCACGGGCCGACTTGCTGAAAAAATAGGCGCCTAGGGGTCGAAAATGGCCCACTATGGAGTTCCGGGAAGGCGTTTTTGTCGGATGAATTATTAAGCAAGTTCTGCAAGAAAACCGGTTCCATGGGAAAATCACGCCTTCCCGCCGAATTCAAGTCTCGTTTTCCCCATGTCCACCGACTCAGCGACACCTCGCAGCGAATTTGCGACGACCATGCAGATCATTCCGGTCGTCTTTTTCACGTTTCTTTGCTATCTGACGATCGGAATTCCGCTTGCGGTGTTGCCGGGCTACGTTCACGACGACCTGGGTTACAGCGCCGTGCTGGCTGGAGCGGCGATCAGCGTGCAGTATCTGGCGACGCTGGCCTCCCGGCCGCTGGCTGGCCGTTCCGCGGACACGTTGGGGCCGAAGCGGACGGTGACGATTGGTTTGATCGGGTGTGGCGCGAGTGGGGTTCTGTTGTTGCTGGCGGTGCTGTGCGGGCGCTGGCCCATGCTGAGCCTGGGGCTGCTGGTCTGCAGCCGGCTCGTGATGGGATTCGGCGAGAGCTTGTGCGGCACGGGCGCGATTCTGTGGGGGATCGGCCGGGTGGGCACGAGCAACAATGCGCGGGTGATCTCCTGGAACGGTATCGCGACGTATGGCGCGCTGGCGATCGGGGCACCGTTGGGCGTGGCGATTGAACACACGGTTGGGTTTGCCGCGCTGGGGATTCTGGTGATTCTGCTGGCGGCGCTCGGGTTTTATCTCGCTCGTCCGATCGCGCCGGTGCCGATCGTGCATGGCGAGCGGATGTCGTACCGCAGTGTTTTTACTCGCGTACTGCCGCATGGGATTGGGTTGGCGCTCGGGTCGGCCGGGTTTGGGTCGATCGCGACTTTCATTACGCTGTTTTATGCGGCGAAGCATTGGCCGAATGCGGCGCTGTCGTTGACGGTGTTCGGGACGCTGTTTATCGGGGCGCGGTTGCTGTTTGCCAATACGATCAAGACTTATGGCGGGTTTCGGGTCGCGATTGCTTCGTTTTCGTTCGAATGCGCCGGGTTGTTGATGTTGTGGCTGGCGCCTGAGCCTCATGTTGCGCTTGCTGGCGCGGCTTTGACCGGGTTTGGGTTTGCTTTGGTGTTTCCGGCTCTTGGGGTCGAGGCGGTTGGGCTTGTGCCGCCGGCTAGTCGTGGGGCGGCTTTGTCGGCGTATTCGGTGTTTCTCGATCTCTCGCTGGGGATTACTGGGCCGTTGGCCGGGTATATCGCTGGTGAGTTCGGGTATGGGTCAGTGTTTCTTTTTGCGGCGGTTGCCGCTGCTGCGGGTGTTGGGCTTTCTACTCTGCTTTATCTTCGGAATGCTAAGGTCACTAATTTGCCTGCGGCGCTTTGAGGGGGTGCGATCGGCACGGTTTTGTTGTGGACCTGGGGTGGTGGCCTTTCCTTGTTTTCTTAGTGGTCTATTTGCGTTGCCCC
>NZ_JARESX010000035.1:0-82561 GCF_046026435.1 Paraburkholderia sp. RL17-381-BIF-C
ACGAATTTGATGGCGAGGACGATGGCGATGTCCCGCGCCAACGTCGGACCGCGCACCCAGCCGTGGAACCTCTTGCGCAGGCTCGGGCGGCGGACGGTATTGCGATTGAGGGCTATGGTCATGATCGGTAGAAGGCAACTTCACACCGGTGAATCCGGCTGGCGCCAAGCCGCTTGAACGCATCAACGGTCTGGCGAATGCATCCCGATTCTAGGAGCAGAACCTCGCGCGCAACGGTTCCGTGCTGCGGCATTGGGTCGCGAGACTTGCGTCGTTTGACCAGTATTGCTATCGGGTTTGTGTTACGTCAAGAAACGCGTTGACCTTGCATTGGGTTGCACGCATGCGGGCGCCTGGGGGCATGCGGTGGCGCGGGCGAAAAAAAGCCCCGCCGTCTTGCGAGGGCGGGGCTTTAGCGGTTGGCTACCGCGCGCCGGGCGAGCCGGCATGCTGAAACGCTTCAGGCTTTACGCATATTCGGTGAGCGCACCGCGCATCTTCTTCATTGCGCTCGCCTCGATCTGGCGAATCCGCTCGGCCGATACGCCAAACTCGTCGGCGAGTTCGTGCAGCGTCGAGCCACCCGAGCCGTCGTCTTCCACCTTCAGCCAGCGAGCCTCGATGATGCGGCGGCTGCGGGCGTCCAGTGCGTCCAGCGCGCTTGCGATACCGTCGCTTTGCAGCTTGTCGCGCTGACGCGAAGCCAGCACGGCGGTCGGTTCGCTATGCGAGTCGGCCAGATAGGCGATCGGTGCGTACGACTCTTCGCCGTCTTCAACCTGGCCTTCCAGCGCGATGTCGCCGCCGGACAGACGCGTTTCCATTTCGGAAACTTCTTCGCGCTTCACGTTCAACTCTTTGGCCAGATCGTCGATCTGGTCCGGCGTGAACGCGCCCAGCCCTTGCTTGTGGCTGCGCAGATTGAAAAACAGCTTGCGCTGCGCCTTGGTCGTGGCGACTTTCACCATCCGCCAGTTGCGCAGAATGTATTCGTGGATCTCGGCCTTGATCCAGTGCATGGCGTACGACACGAGGCGCACGTTCTGCTCCGGATCGAAGCGCTTCACGGCCTTCATCAGGCCGATATTGCCTTCCTGGATCAGGTCGGCGTGCGGCAGTCCATAACCCAGATAGTTGCGCGCGATCGATACGACCAGCCGCAGGTGCGACAGGACGAGACGGCGCGCGGACTCGAGGTTGTCCTGCTCGCGAAATTCGGTGGCGAACTGGCGTTCTTCCGCCGGCGTCAGCATCGGAATCCGATTTACGGCCTGGATGTAGGCGTCGATATTGCCCAGTTGACCGGGCAGCAGCGAGGAATGCGAGAGCGCCAGCGCACCTGCCGAAGCGGCCTTAGCCGACGACGGGCTCAGAGTACTCGGAAGGGTCATTGCATGGCTCACGTAGGAAACTCCTTTGGAATCAGACAAAAGCTTGTTCAGGTAACGACTCCAGCGTTGGATGTTAGCACTCTGATTTACCGAGTGCTAATACTTAGAGGGCGTAGGGCCTTCTAGGTTCCGCAAATCGCTATTGAAATTCACGATCCAATAGCCATGGTACGCCTTCTTCAGCACCTCTGTTTGGAGCGTAGAAGTTACCTGTCAAAGCGCATTTGAGACGATAAGTGACCGATATTTGCTGAATTTGAAGTGACTAATTGCGAAAAATTGGATTCCTTCATACGATCCACTTAATCGAGATTGACCTTAGAATACGCAGAACTGTTACGAATTGTTCAACGTTCGGCGGAGAGCGGGTGTTAGATGAACAACAAAAAGAATGCTTTGCGTGGTCTGGCTCTAAAAATTGCGACAGGGGCGGTACTGGTGGGAATGTCGGCATTGGCTTCAGCGGACCAGTTCGGCGTACAGGTGGCCGGTGGACTCGGCGATGGTCACGTCAAGAAACTTGATCTGGGAATCGTCTGGGATCCGGATCTGACCTGGTGGCAGATCGGCGACTGGCATTTCTCGCTGATCGGCGAGGCGCATGTGGCATGGTGGCACACCAACGAAGGCAACGTGCACGACAATATCGCCGAGGTTGGCGTGACGCCGATCATCCGCTTCATCAAGGAATCGGGCCCGATCCGGCCGTATGCCGAAGTAGGCGCGGGCATCCGCTTGCTTTCGAGCCCTCGGTTATCTTCGACCTTCACGCTGGGCACGGCGTTCCAGTTCGCCGACATGGCCGGTGTGGGCATGCAGTTCGGCAACCGCCAGCAGTATCAGGCGGGCTATCGCTTCCAGCATATTTCCAACGGCGGTATCAAAGAGCCGAATCCTGGTATAAATTTCCACCAGCTATATCTGCAATATAACTTCTGACGACCGTGGCCACGTTCGGCTCATCGGTGCGAGGGGCTGAGCGATGGTGGCAAAGATATTCGAAGCGATTCGCGCGGTCGAGCGAGAGCGTTTTCGTGCAATGGTCGACGGCGACGGCCAGTCGCTCGACTCGCTGCTCGCGGATAACGTGAGCTACGTTCACACGAACGGCAAGCGGGAAACGAAGCGGCAGTTCATCGACGGGATTGTCGCGGGGCGCCGCCGCTATCGGCAGATCGAGGTGCAGTCGCAAGACCTGCTGCCGGTCGGGCGGGAAACCTGCGTGGTCACCGGCCGGGCTTTGATCGAAATGGAAGCGAATAACGGCGCACTGCTGTTTCCGATCGCCTACACGGCGATCCATACGCAGGAAGACGGGCAATGGCGCCTGATCGCCTGGCAGGCGACGCGTTGCGCAATCGAGTGAGCTTTTTGAGCTCACTCTATGGAGCCGGTTCCGCCTTGAGAGCGTCCGGTTGCCACGAGCAAGCGGGTAGCGCGCTTGTGGCTCGCGTGTGTCCCGCGTATGTGGCGCTTTGGTCTGGGCGTGGGGCTGATCGAGGCCTGATTCGAGGCCTTACCCAAGGCCTCTCCCGGAGCCTGATTGTCAGGCCGCGACGCTCTCCTGATCCACGCCGCTCCACTCGCGACTACCCATCGTTTCGGCCTCGACCATGACGGCCTGTTCCGCCGCGACGCCTTGTCGCGCCCCATGCTTCGCCTGAATCACCGTATCACCTGCATACGGGTGCCGCGGATCCACCGGCAACTGGTTGCACCGCTCCACCACGCGCCGGATCGCCGCCATGTCCGAGAAATCGAGCCGCGTGTCGATGCCTTGCGTAGCCAGATTCATCGCGAGCGCGACGAGATCGACATTGCCGGTGCGCTCGCCGTTGCCGAACAGACAGCCCTCGACGCGGTCCGCACCTGCCAGCAGCGCCAGTTCTGCGGCGGCCACGGCGGTGCCGCGATCGTTATGCGGATGCACGGACAGCACGATGCTGTCGCGATAGGCGAGATTGCGATCCATCCATTCGATCTGGTCGGCGAACACGTTCGGCGTCGCCGCCTCCACGCTCGCGGGAAGGTTGACGATCATTTTGTGATCGCGCGTGGGCCGCCATGTCTGCGCCACCGCGTCGCATACCTCGCGCGAAAACGGCAGCTCGGCGGTATTGAACGTTTCGGGCGAGTACTGGAAGGTCCAGTGCGTGCCGGGCCGCGCCTGCGCATGGGCCTTGATGATTTGCGTGCCTTCCACGGCCAGCGCCTTGATTTCGGCCTTCGACTGGTTGAAAACGATACGGCGAAACGCCGGGCAGATTGCGTTGTACAAATGCACGATCGCGCGCGGCACGCCTTCCAGCGCTTCGAATGTGCGCGCGATCAGTTCCGCTCGCGATGGCATGAACACCTCGATCGTCACGTCGTCGGGAATGCGGTTTTCCTCGATCAGCTTGCGGACGAAATCGAAATCCGTTTGCGATGCCGACGGATAGCCCACCTCGATCTCCTTGAAGCCGATTGCGACCAGCATCTCGAAGAATTCGAGTTTTTGTGCGGCGTTCATCGGCTCGATGAGCGCCTGGTTGCCGTCGCGCAAATCGGTGCTCATCCAGACCGGCGCCTGGTTGATCGTGCGGCTCGGCCATTTGCGGCCGGTCAGTCGTACAGCAGGGAAGGGGCGGTATTTTTCAGCGGGATTGCGCAACATGGTGAGCCTCGTTCGTGGTGTCGTCTGCAAAAGGGTGTGGCGTCGAGCGGTTGGCGGACTGCCACGGGTGCACGGTCCGCCAACCGGTGGTTAGCGGCAGTAACGAACGGGCGCGAACGAACAGCGTCATGGAGACGGCGAAAACGGACGTGGAGATGGCCCATGCGACGCGCATTTGATCCTCGTGCTTCGTCCGCGCGGTAAACGGACGAATGCAAACGACTACAGGTGGTGAAGAACTACGCTTTGGGGATGAAACGGGAACAGCTGGGAGGACCGGACGAAGGCAACGCGGTTGCCGACGCGCGGACGCTACGCCTGACTTACGCTAGGCGTAGCGATAGGGGCCGCGCTAGGCGGCCGGAGGTAATTCGGAGGGTGTTCGGAAGGGAACGCATGGGTCTAATGTATGACGGCGCGCGACAGCGTGTCAACCCGCCGCGCTCTCGCCGGGCGACGGCGAGCGAGTCGTCGCGCTTACTGCGAGGCCGTCACACCGGCATTCTTGCGACGTCCACGATCAGTTCGACCTGCCGTTCGATCGCGCTCGGCACCGGCGCCTCGCCACGCAGGACGGCGCTGATCCAGGCGGCTGTCGTCGGCGCGTCTTTGGCCTCGGGCAAGTCGACTTCCGGCGCATCGGGCGACGAGCGTTCATGCGGCACGCGTGTTTCGCAGATGCCGTCGTGCAGCCAGTCGACCTGCACCTGACGGCGCGTATCCGCCACCGCTTCGCCTTCCGTTCCGCGCGCGAGCAAGGCGCCGCCGGCTGCCGCGTCCGGATGTGTGTTGAACAGTTGAGTGAGACTGTCGCGATAGGGCGGGTGCGTGTAGTTCACGAGGCGCAATCCCGCGGGCGCGAACGGTTGCAGAATCTTCACCAGCGTGTGCGTCGAATTACGCACGCCCATGCGCCGGCGCAGCGCGAGCAGGCGCGCTAGTTTCGGCGCGAGCATGTCGATCGGCGCGAACGCAAGGCGGCGCTCGGCGAGACCGTCTTCGATGTCGGCGAGCGAGCGCGCGTGCGGAATCTGCAGATGCGTGAAGATTTCCGCGCTCGTCACGCGGCCCGGATCTTCGGTTACGCCATGCACCAGCACCGGCACGCCTTCGCGAGCCAGCAGCAGGGCGAGCAGCGGCACCAGATTCGGCTGCTTGCGCGCGCCGTTGTAGGTGGGTATCGACACGGGCCGAAACGCGCCGTGCGGCAGATGAACCGGCTCGAACGACGCATGCGCGCCGGCCAGCATCGCGGCGAGTTCGTCGGCGGTTTCGCCCTTCACGCGATACGCGAGCAACACCGCGCCGAGTTCGAGATCGGCCACGCGGCCGTCGAGCATGGCGGTGTAGAGCGCGCGCGTATCGTCGGCAGTCAGCGCGCGGGCGCCGTTGGGGCCCCGGCCGATTTCCTTGATGAAGCGGGCGCAGGGGAAGGGATTGGCGGTGTCGGCGGAGTCGGTCATCGGGCGCAGTGGGACGTATTGGCGTGCCGCCTCGGAGCGGTCGGCCATGGTATTCAAGGGACGCTATTCAGTGTGAGTATCGCATCTATGGCGATCCGGCGAGGCAGCGCGTCCGCGGTTCGGGCCTTGCCGGTTCACGCCGAACTGCTGCGCGCGGCGCTTTGCCGCGCGTTACACTCGATGTTTTATTGCCGCGCTGGCGGCATACATCAACGAACGGAGAACGGGATGAGTTACGTGTTTGCACCCGCACCGGTGGTCGCGGTGCCAGTGGTGGGGTCCAGCGAGCAATTCGCGGTGCGTCGCATCTACTGCGTGGGCCGCAATTACGAGGCACATGCGCGGGAGATGGGACACGATCCTGATCGCGAACCGCCGTTCTTCTTCACCAAGCCGGCTGACGCCGTGCTGTACGTCGCGCCTGGCGCCACCGGGGAATTTCCTTATCCGTCGCAGTCGAAAAACGTCCATTTCGAAATGGAAATGGTGGCGGCGATCGGCAAGGGCGGCAAGAACATTCCGGCCGAAACCGCGCTCGACCACGTCTACGGCTATGCGCTCGGTCTGGACATGACGCGCCGCGATCTGCAGGCCGAAGCGAAAAAGCTCGGCCGGCCGTGGGACACCGCGAAGGGCTTCGATCACTCGGCGCCGCTCGGCCCGATCCATCCGGCGGCCACGGTCGGCCATGTCGGCAAGGGCGCGATCTGGTTGTCGGTCAACGGCGAGGAAAAGCAAAGCTCGGACGTGTCGCAACTGATCTGGTCGGTGGCCGAGACGGTGGCTTATCTGTCGACGCTGTTCGAATTGCAACCCGGTGATCTGATTTTCACCGGCACGCCGGAAGGCGTCGGCGCGGTGGTGCCGGGCGATCTGATGAAGGGCGGCGTGGACGGGCTCGGCGAGCTCAGCGTGCGCGTCGTCTGACGGCCGGTTGGGGGAGACAGACAACATGAAGCTCTACAGCTATTTCCGTAGTTCGGCGTCCTATCGCGTGCGTATTGCGCTGAACGTGAAGAATCTGCCGTATGACTACGTGCCGGTCCACCTCGTGCGCGACGGCGGCGAGCAGTTGAAGCCCGAATACCGGAAAGTGAATGTGGACGGCATCGTGCCGACCTTCGTCGACGGCAACGACGTGATGCCGCAGTCGCTCGCGATCATCGAGTATCTGGAAGAGACGCACCCTGAGCCGCCTCTGCTGCCCGTGGCGCCGGCCGATCGCGCGTATGTGCGTGCGCTGGCACTGCAGGTGGCGTGCGAGATTCATCCGCTGAACAATCTGCGCGTGCTGAAGTATCTGAAGCACACCTTGTGTGTCGACGACGATGCCAAGGACGCGTGGTACCGGCATTGGGTGGAAGCAGGTTTCGCGACGTTCGAAGCACACGTCGCGGGCGACTCGCGTACCGGCAAGCTGTGTTTTGGCGATACGCCCACGATCGCCGATACCTGCCTTATTCCGCAGGTGTTCAACGCGCAACGCTTCAAGGTCGACACCGCGAAGTTTCCGACGATCCAGCGCATCTACGACTACGCAATGCAGCTTGATGCGTTTGCCCGCGCGGCGCCAGGCGTGCAGCCCGACACCGAGTAAGCCTGCACGATCCGGCTTGCTCCGGTCTGATCCGGGCGGCGGGGTAAAAAAGGGCACTCCGCGGAGTGCCCTTCTTTGCTGTTTCGGCCGTCGCTGCAGTCGCAGTCGCAGTCGCTCTAAGCGCTTTAGCGTTAGCCACCCAGCAACGCGTCGGAAAACTCTTCCGCGCTGAACGGCTGCAAGTCCTCGACCTTTTCGCCCACGCCGATGAAGTACACCGGAATCGGACGCTGCCGGGCGATCGCGGCCAGAATGCCGCCTTTCGCCGTGCCGTCGAGCTTGGTGACGATCAGGCCGGTGAGGCCGAGCGCATCGTCGAAAGCTTTCACTTGCGCGAGTGCGTTCTGGCCGGTGTTGGCGTCGATCACCAGCAGTACCTCGTGCGGCGCGCCGTCTTGTGCCTTGCCGATCACGCGTTTCACCTTGCGCAATTCTTCCATGAGATGCAACTGGGTCGGCAGCCGACCGGCCGTGTCCGCCATCATCACGTCGATCTTGCGCGCACGCGCGGCGCCGACCGCGTCGAAGATCACGGCGGCCGGGTCGCCGCTCTCCTGCGACACCACGGTCACGTTGTTGCGCTGGCCCCAGATGGCCAGTTGCTCGCGCGCGGCGGCGCGGAACGTGTCGCCCGCCGCCAGCAGCACCGACTGATCGAAGCTTTGCAGATGTTTGGCGAGCTTGCCGATGCTGGTGGTTTTGCCCGCGCCGTTGACGCCCGCGATCATCATGACGAGCGGCTGCGCGCGGCCGAGCATAAGCGATTTTTCAAGCGGCTTGAGCAGGTCGACGAGCAGTGTGCGCAGCGCCGCCTTGACCTGCTGCGGTTCGGTGAGGCGCTCGGCCCGCACTTTTTCGCGCAGCGCTTCGAGCAGGAATTCGGTGGCGTCGACGCCCGCGTCCGACATCAGCAACGCGGTTTCGAGCTCTTCGTACAGATCTTCGTCGATCTTCGTGCCGACAAAGATGCCGGTCAGGCTCGAACTCGTTTTCGACAGGCCAGTCTTCAGGCGTGTCAGCCATGAGCGCTTCGCGCCTGCGTCCTGCAGCGGAGGCGGAACGATTTCGACGGTTTCGGGCCCGGATTCTTCCGGCTCGGGCTCGATTGCAGCCGGAGCGGCCGCAGCAGGCGCCTCGACGCGAGCCGGAGCCGCCGCCGGACGCGGGGTGGCCGGCGCGACCGGCGCAGGCGCCTGCACGGCGGCTTCGGGCGCCGGGGCTTCTGGCGCGGATTGCGACTCTTCTGGCGCGTTATCGGACTCTTTCGAACCCTTGAATCGTTTGAAAAAGCTGAACATGATCTGGCGTGGTGAGAGCGCGCGCCGATGCGCGCAGCCGGCATGACACCGGCGGGAGCGGCAGGCAGCGTTGCGATGCGGGATGCAAGGCGCTGGAAGCCGCACATTTTATCAGGCGCGCCGCTGCCCGTCGTATCGGCCGAACGGCCAGGCTGGACGCGCAGCGTCGCTGTGGTAACGTTGGCGCTCCGGCCCTCACGTATCGACGTTGCGGGCGCTTTCAAACGTAATCGAAACTGCATGCCCCGTTCCGCACCTTCACGCGCCCATGGCGCTTCGTCCAAAAGCGGCAAGCCGCACGCCATCCGTATCATCGGCGGTGACTGGAAGCGCACGCCTTTGCCCGTGCTCGATCTCGACGGCCTGCGCCCCACGCCCGACCGCGTGCGCGAGACGCTGTTCAACTGGCTGGGCCAGAATCTGGACGGCCAGCGCTGCCTCGATCTGTTCGCCGGCAGCGGCGCGCTGGGCTTCGAGGCCGCGTCGCGCGGCGCCGCCCGGGTGTTGATGGTGGAGCGCAATGCGCGGGCCGCCAGCCAGTTGCGCGCCAATCAGGAACGCCTGTCGGCGCGCACGATCGAAATTGCTGAAGCCGACGGTTTGCGTCTTGCCGCGAGTCTCGCGCCCGGATCATTCGACGTGGTGTTTCTCGACCCGCCGTTCGGCGAAGATCTGCTCGGCAAAGCGCTCGCACTCGCCGTGCCGCTCGTCAGCGCAGACGGATTTCTTTACGTGGAAGCCGGCGAGGCGCTCGAAGTCGAGGAAAACGAGACGCTCGCCGGGTGGGAAATCGTGCGGCAAGGGAAAGCGGGCGCTGTCCACTTTCATTTGCTGCAGCGCGAAAATAAGGAATAATGCGCGTTCCAAAACAAGCGCCGGGCGGTTTGCCGTCACGTGCGCGGTCGGTGCCAAATGCGTCGCGTGGACGCTTTGACGTGCCCTTTGTCTGAAGAGAGGAGAAGTCTCATGGTAGTCGCCGTGTACCCGGGCACGTTCGATCCGCTGACGCGCGGTCACGAAGACCTCGTTCGGCGCGCGTCGAGCATTTTCGACACGCTGGTGGTCGGTGTCGCCGACAGCCGTAACAAAAAGCCGTTTTTCACGCTCGAAGAGCGCCTCGACATTGCTCACGAAGTGCTCGGGCACTACCCGAACGTTCAGGTAATGAGTTTCAAGGGGCTGCTGAAGGATTTCGTGCGCAGCAATAACGCGCGGGTGATCGTGCGTGGCCTGCGGGCCGTGTCGGACTTCGAATATGAGTTCCAGATGGCCGGCATGAATCGCTATTTGCTGCCCGACGTCGAAACCATGTTCATGACGCCGTCCGATCAATACCAGTTCATTTCGGGCACGATTGTGCGCGAAATCGCCCAACTGGGCGGCGATGTCAGCAAATTCGTGTTCCCGTCGGTCGAGCAATGGCTGAAGGAAAAGGTCGCCGCGCTGGACCCGGCCAACGGCGCTTCGGCGGGGCAACCGTAACCGGCGTAAACTGTCGGTTTGACGGATCAAAGCTGGCTGCCGCCGGCGTGAAGTGAGAGAAGTATGGCCTTGATGATTACCGACGAGTGCATCAATTGCGACGTATGCGAGCCGGAGTGCCCGAACGACGCGATTTCGATGGGCCCGGAAATCTATGTGATCGACCCGAAGAAGTGTACCGAGTGCGTCGGGCATTTCGACGAGCCTCAGTGTATTCAGGTGTGCCCGGTCGAGTGTATTCCTCGCGATCCGGAGCATCTGGAAACGCCCGATGCGCTGATGGCGAAATACCACGCGCTACAGGCTGCAAAAAGCGAGTGAGGTACGGAGTTTAAAAAAAGCGGCGAGACCTTTTGGGCTCGCCGTTTTTTTATACCGCGCTTTTTAAGCTGTACGCCGCGCTATCCGACGTATGTGCCGAAGATGTCGCGCAACGCGCCCAGCAGAATGTCACATTCGGCGTCGGTGCCGACCGAGATTCGCAAATGTTGGTCGATTCGCGGCGCTTTGAAATGGCGCACGAAAATCTCCTTTTCCCTCAACTGTGACGCGAGCGTCACAGCGTCGTAGCCTTTGTGGCGCGCGAACAGAAGATTCGCCGCCGATGGCACCACCTCGAAGCCGAGCGCCGCCAACCCTGCGGCCAGCCGTTCACGGCTCGCGATGACCTTGGCGCACGTGTCGCGAAACCAGGCGTCGTCTTCGTAGGCGGCAGTGGCGGCGGCCTGTGCGAGGCGGTCTAACGGATAGGAGTTGAAACTATCCTTCACGCGATTCAGCGCGTCGATCAATTCCGGGCTGCCGAACGCAAAGCCAACGCGCATGCCGGCCAGCGAGCGCGACTTCGACACGGTCTGAACGACCAGCAGATTCGGATAGCGATCGATCAGGCCGACGGCCGATTGGGCGCCGAAATCCACATAGGCCTCGTCGATCACCACCACGGAATCCGGATTGCCCGCGACGAGCCGCTCGATATCAGCGAGCGGCAGCGGCCGGCCGGTCGGCGCGTTCGGGTTCGGGAACAGAATGCCGCCATTCGGCGAGGCGTAATCGTCGACGTTGATTGCGAAGCTATCGTCGAGCGGGATGGTCTGGTAGTCGACTTCGAAAAGCCGCGCGTAGGTCGGATAGAAGCTATAAGTGATGTCCGGAAACAGCAAAGGTTTGTCGTGCTTGAGCAGTGCCTGGAAGGTGAGGGCGAGCACTTCGTCCGAACCGTTGCCTGCAAAGACCTGTTCGGCGTGGATGCCGTGGTAGGCGGCGACCGTTTCGCGGAGTTTTCGCGCAGTTGGATCGGGATAACGGCGCAACGATTCTGCCGAGTCGCCGAGTTCCTGCCGGATGGCCTCGAGTACGCGGGGCGACGGCGGATAGGGATTTTCGTTGGTATTCAGCTTCACCGGATGCGCAACCACGGGCTGCTCGCCGGGCACGTACGGCGTCAGATGATGAACGATGTCACTCCAATAGCGGCTCAAGCGATTCTCCCTCATACAAAGCGGCCGACCGGCGTTGGCGCAAAGCACCGGCTCCGGTCCTGCGCAGGATAGTTGCGGTCGACGACGATACGGCGATCCAGGTTCCAGCAGCGGAGTCTATGGGTTGCGATGCAGCTGCATCATCGCGCGTTCAAGCTCGCCCTTGATGATTTGCGGCATCACGGCTAGCGCACGCTCGATCGATGCATCGATCACATCCTGCTCTTCCCGCCGCGGCGGCTTCAACACGTAGTTGGCGACATCCGGCTTGGCGCCGGCGCGCGCGCTTTCCGGGATAAGATCCCGCGGATGGCCAATGCCAATCCGCAGCCGCCAGTATTGCTGCGACGACAGATGCGCGGTGATGTCCTTGAGCCCGTTGTGGCCGCCGCTGCCGCCGCCGAGCTTCAGCTTGACGCTGCCGGGCGGCATGTCGAGTTCGTCGTGCGCGACCAGAATCTCGTCCGGGAGAATCTTGAAGAACTGAGCAACCGCCACGACCGATTGTCCCGAGCGGTTCATATACGTCTGCGGTTCCAGCAGATGCACTTCCTCGCCGTGAAGCCGTGCCTTGGCGTAGAAACCGTGAAAACGCCGCTCGTCGCGCAGCGTCGTGCCTGCTTCGCGCGCCAGTTGATCGACCAGCCAGAAGCCGGCGTTGTGGCGCGTCGCAGTGTATTCGGCGCCCGGATTGCCGAGGCCGACGATCAGCTTGATCATGATTGCGTAGGTCCATCTGGCTCGGAAGGCGAACGCAGCCGAGCCGAAAAAAACCGAAAAAAAACCCGCCGGGGCGAACCTCGGCGGGTCACATCGACCGTTTCATTGAAACGGATCGAGAGGATTACTTGCTCAGTGCCTCGTGGCCCTTAAGCAGCCGGCGTTTCGCCTTCACCTTCAGCAGCAGCGGCATCGCCTTCAGCGATTGCGCCAGCCGGGATCGTTGCAGCTGCGACCACCGGGTTTTCTGCTTCGACGTGAGCAACCAGCGACACACCTGCCGGCAGCTTGATGTCCTTGGCGTGAACCGAGTGACCTGCTTCGATCGTCGCCAGATCAACTTCGAGGAATTCCGGCAGTGCCGAAGGCAGGCACTCGATTTCGATTTCGTTGATGACGTGCGAGATCACCGCGCTCGACAGCTTCACTGCCGGGTTCGATTCCTGGTTCATGAAGTGCAGCGGCACCTTGGTGTGCAGCTTCTTCTTGGCGTCGACACGTTGGAAGTCCACGTGCAGCACGAGCTGACGGAACGGGTGGTATTGCACGTCGCGCAGCAGAACCTGTTGCGACTTGCCTGCCACTTCCAGATCGAGGATCGACGAGTGGAAAACTTCTTTCTTCAGCGCGTGCCACAGCGCGTTGTGGTCCAGTTCGACCAATTGCGTTTCAGCACCAGCGCCATATACGATGCCCGGGGTCTTGCCCGAGATACGCAGGCGGCGGCTCGCACCCGTACCTTGCAAAGAACGCTCGAAAGCGACTACTTTCATGTTGAATCTCCAATGCACTGCCCGCGACCAGGCAGTAAAAACGGGGCCTGCAAGCCATTACGGCTGAGGCCCCAGAGCTGCGGCACGAACCTTCGTTCGTTCATGCCGATTGCGCGAAAGCGCAGTGTGCCGCCATGAGCGACGCGCTGCGCCTTCGCAAATACTTAACTTTCAGCGAACAGCGACATGACCGAATCGCCGCGGCGAATCCGCGAGAACGTTTCGGCCAGCAGGCCGGCGCTGGTCAACGAACGGATCTTGGCGCACGAACGGGCTTCTTCGCCGAGCGGGATCGTATCCGTGACAACGAGTTCGTCGAGTGCGGAAGCAGCGATACGCTCGCCTGCGCCGCCTGACAGAACCGGGTGAGTCGCGTAAGCGAACACCTGTTTTGCGCCGCGCTCCTTCAAAACCTGAGCTGCCTTGCAGAGCGTACCGGCGGTATCGACCATGTCGTCCATGATCACGCAGGTGCGGCCTTCGACTTCACCGATGATATTCATCACTTCGGCAACGTTCGCCTTCGGGCGGCGTTTGTCGATGATCGCGAGATCGCAATTCAGTTGCTTGGCCAATGCCCGGGCACGCACCACGCCGCCGACGTCCGGCGAAACGACCAGCAGGTTCTCGTAGTTCTGCTTGCGCAGATCGCCGAGCAGCACGGGCGTAGCGTAGATGTTGTCGACCGGAATGTCGAAGAAGCCTTGAATCTGGTCAGCGTGCAGATCCATCGTAATGATCCGCTCGACGCCGGCGATTTCCAGCATGTTCGCCACGATCTTCGCCGAGATGGCAACGCGCGCGGAACGCGGGCGGCGATCTTGACGGGCATAACCGAAGTAGGGGATGGCTGCGGTGATCCGGCCTGCGGATGCGCGCTTGAGCGCATCGACCATGATCATCAGTTCCATCAGATTGTCGTTCGCCGGTGCGCACGTGGACTGCAGGACGAAGACATCCTTGCCACGCACGTTTTCCTGAATCTCGACCTGGATTTCACCGTCCGAGAAACGGCTGACCATTGCTTTGCCGAGGGGAATACCGAGAATTTTGACGACTTCCTGTGCAAGCGCGGGATTTGCGTTGCCAGTAAAAACCATCAGGCCGTCATGGCTGCTCATCATGCACCTACTTCAGGCTGGGGGCGAGGGGAAATGCGAGAAATTTTGGCAGGGGAGAAAGGATTCGAACCTTTGCATGCCGGAATCAAAATCCGGTGCCTTAACCAGCTTGGCGACTCCCCTACACTAACTCTGAGCTCCGCCGAATGTGGAGTTTCGTTCGACGATGCAAAACTTATGACGCGAAAATAAAGAGTGGATGCTGATCGAGACTTGCCGCCACTGCGCTGTTCCATTCGCCTGGCAGTTTGGTTTGCACCGCTTCTGCTTCAGCTTTACTACGGAACGCTGCAAAGACACTTGCACCTGATCCAGACATCCGCGCTGGCGCGACGTTTTCAAACCATCGCAGCACTTGCGCTACTTCCGCGTACTTCCCTACGACAACCTGCTGCATGTCATTCCGGCCAAAGCTTTCTGGCCATTCAGTGTTGCAGCTAAGTTCTGCAGGAAAGTCCGTAATTGTGAGGGGTTTTGAATCTCTTGTCAACGCTTTTTCAGAAAAAATCGCTGCAGTCGGAACATGAACCCTCGGCGTCACTACTAGGAAATGGCGCGGCGGCAATTGTACAACGTCTAATGCTTCTCCGACACCCTGTGCGAACGCATTTTTTCCAAAAACAAAAAATGGCACATCGGCGCCGAGTTTCAACGCCAGCGCCTGCAATTCGAGACGCGGTAGGTTGAGCTTCCACAGACGGTTCAGCGCGAGCAACGTCGTCGCCGCGTCGGAGCTGCCGCCGCCGAGGCCGGCGCCCATCGGCAGGCGTTTCTCGATTTCGATATCCACGCCTTCAGGCGAACCCGTATGCGTCTTGAGCAGCGTCGCGGCGCGCACGGTCAGGTCGTGCTCCGGTGGCACGTCGGCGATCTCGGTGCTGCGCGTGATGAGTCCGTCGTCGCGTCGCTTGAAGTGCAGGGTGTCGCCCCAGTCGAGCAACTGGAAGACCGTTTGCAGCGTGTGATAGCCATCCGGCCGGCGGCCGGTGATGTGCAGGAAGAGGTTGAGTTTCGCTGGCGCGAGGCAATCGCGCAGCGAATCGGTCGTTTCAATCATGAGTTGAGGCTACATGCGCCGGATGACGCAGAAGAAGCGGCAAGGTCGCGCGCACAACGGTGCGTGAAGCGGCGCGGGTTACTGATCCAGAACGAGTTTGATGTCGAGAGGCGGCTGCGAGCGGCTCAGGTTGACGCGCTTCACACCGGTGGCCGGTGCTTCGGCGTACGCCAGGTAGTCGATCGTCCAGCCGTCCTGAGTAATCTCTTTGAGCCGCGAAGGTTGATCAGGGTCCTTCTCGGTCCTGGCGCGCGAAGTGGGCGCGGGCGACGGTTGCAGCCAATAGCGCAGCCCTTCGACCGGCAACACGAAGCCGAGCGCATTCTGCATCAGCGTGGAGACGTTATCCGCTGTGAGCGGCTGGCGATTGGGCAACTCCAGCGTGGCCGAAGCCGGCGACGACGTCACCACTGCCAGCGTCTGGCCGAGCGGATTGCGCAACTCCAGGGTCACTGTGTCACCGGTTTCCTGCCAGCTGAAATTGCCATAGGCATTGCGCTGCTGGCCGTTCTGATCGTCGTACTGGACCGCGAAGCGGCCCTGGTAAGCACGGCTTGTCTGCGCGGTCACAGAGGTCGCTGCATTCGACATGGACGGCCCCTGCGGTTTCACCGAGGCACAGCCGGACAATGCGACAACCGCTGCCGCTGCGAGTCCGAGCGCCGCGCCACGCGGCGCCCGGGGAAGGGAAATCAGACGGGAAAGACGCATCAAAGATCGTTTACCTGAAGACGTTGGAGCGTTTTGACCAGCGTGTCGTTGTCCGGTTCGAGCTTGCGCGCGTCGCGGAAAGCGGCGCGTGCCTGATCCTGATTGCCGGTTTTCCACAACACTTCGCCGAGGTGCGCGCCGATTTCGGCGTTCGGCTGCATGTCGTACGCTTTGCGCAGCAGCTTGATCGCGTCCGACGTATCGCCCATCCGGTATTTGACCCAGCCGACGCTGTCCATGATGAACGCGTCGTTCGGCGCCAGCGAGGATGCCTTCTCGACCAGCTTGTCCGCTTCGGCAAGGCGCTGATTGCGATCTGCCAGCGAGTACCCGAGCGCGTTATACGCTTGCGGATTGTCCGGCTGCGTCTGGATCAGCTTGCGCAACTGCGCTTCCATGATGTCGTAATGGCCGGTCTTTTCGGCGGACATCGCGTAGTCGTAGGTCAGATCAGGGTCGTCGGGAAACTGCGCCGTGGCTTGCTGCAGGCGTGTTTCAGCCTCCGGATAGCGCTTTGCGTCGAACAGGATCGCCGCGTCCGTGCGTAAGATCAGCGCCTGGTCGCGCGGATCGGGCGCTTGCAGGTTGGCTAGCAACTTGCGCGCGTCGTCGGTCTTGCCCTGCTTGGCGAGCAATTGCGCGCGCGTGATCTGCGCCGGCACGAATTGCTGGCTCGACGGCGAAATCTTGTTCAGCCAGTCGCCCGCTGCCGCATCGTTCTTCTGTTCGAGCGACAGTTGCGCAAGATAGATGTACGCCTGGCCCGGATCGGCGCCCGGCGTTTTCTCGGCCTGCTGTGCGTACTGCGTGAGGTACGTTTGCGCCTCGTTGAAATTCTTTTGCTGGATCTTGATCAGCGCGAGCGCCATAAGCGGCGTGAGGTCGTTCGCGTTGTTCTTGTGCATGATCTCGAACTGCTTCTGCGCGTCGTCCAGACGGTCGCTTGCCAGATACATCTGGGCGAGCGCGAGACGCGCGTCATGCGATTTCGGATTTTGCTGCACGTACTTTTCGAGCGAGGCGATGCCTTCCTTGCGCTCTTCCGGGCCCATTTGCGACAGCATCAGCGCGGCCGGCAAATAGTCGGGCTTGAGCGTAAGCGCCTGTTCGAGCGACTTGCGCGCGCCCGGCGCGTCGTCCGAAACGAGCTGCTGGCGGGCGATGGCCAGTTGCGCTTCCGGCCGGTTCATGTCGTTCTTGAGCAGATCCTGCAGCACGTGCAGGCCGCCGATCCGGTTCGGGCCGCGCGAGAGCAGCAGTTGCAGCGCCAGAATTGCGCTGCCGCGATTGGCGGCGGGCACCCTGGCGAGTTCGCGTGCGAGGATCTGCTCCGCGTCGTCAGGCTTGCCGGACAGCACGAGCAGCGACGCGTCCAGTTGCGCTGCGCGTTCCGAGTTCGGCGCATACTGCTGCCACAATTGCGCGGCGGCCAAAGCATCCGACGGGCTTTGCGCGGCCAGCGCGATTTCGGTGGCGCGTTGCGCCATGCGCGGATCGTGCGTGTCGCGCGCGAGGGCGAGGTAGGTCTGATAGGCGGGCGCCGGCTGGTCGCGTTGCAGCGCGACTTCGGCGGCGAGCACCTGGAATACGATCTGGCTCGTTAATGGCACACCAGGCAGGGACTTCTGGTCTTCCGCCGATGCCGGGCCAAGCGGGTCCGGCAGGGTGACCGAGGTGTCATCCGAGTCCTGCGCGTGCGCGGGCACGGCAGCCAGCGCCCAGACGGCGAGCGCCGCCGCGCCGAGCATCCGGCGAGCGGACACGGCGTGCGGTACGCGGAGTGCGCTAGCCGGGCGCTTCAAAAACAGCTTCACGAAGGACAAGTTCATGGAAATCCGTTCAATGTTTCGGACGATTGTAACGCGCTCGCTACAATACGCGCACAACCACTCACGCAAGTTGCAGACCAGTTAGACATGCCAGAGTTGCCAGAAGTTGAGGTTACCCGACGGGGAATCGAACCGTATGTGTCCGGGCGCAAGGTTGAACGCGTCGATGTGCGTACGCCCGCGCTGCGCTGGCCGATTCCGACCGATCTTGCGAAAACGTTGCGCGGCCACGTGGTGCGCAAGGTCGAGCGGCGCGGCAAGTATCTGTTGTTCGAGATCGACGCGGGCTGGTTCATTGTGCATCTTGGCATGACTGGGACACTGCGGGTGCTGCGCCATGTACCGCATCCGCCGGCCGCGGCGAAACACGATCACATCGACTGGATCTTCGACGAGTTCATTTTGCGCTATCGCGACCCGCGGCGCTTCGGCGCGGTGCTGTGGCATCCGCGCGAAGCCGGCGACGTGCTCGAACATCCGCTCCTCGCGGGCCTCGGCGTCGAGCCGTTTTCGCCCGCGTTCTCCGGCGCGCTGATGCACCGGCTCACGCGCGGGCGCAAAGTGTCGGTGAAACAGGCGCTGCTGGCCGGGGAAATCGTCGTGGGCGTGGGCAATATCTATGCGTCGGAGAGCCTGTTTCGCGCCGGCGTCAGGCCGACCACGGCGGCGGGGCGCGTCTCGCTCGTACGATACGATCTGCTCGCGGACGCCGTGCGCGTGACGCTCGCCGCCGCGATCGAGAAGGGCGGCAGCACGTTGCGCGATTTCGTCGGCAGCAATGGCGAAAGCGGTTACTTTCAGCTCGACTATTTCGTCTATGATCGCGCGGGGCTGCCGTGCCGCGTGTGTGGAACGCCGATCAAACAGATCGTACAGGGGCAGCGTTCAACGTATTTCTGCCCCACCTGCCAGCGCTAACTCTTCCATGCCTTCTCGCTTAACTTCGCGTTCAACGCCATCCGATGCGCCTGCGGCGCCCGCTTTTCCGGCCATGTCCGATTTTTCCACGCGCCTGATCGCGTGGCAGCGTCAGCATGGCCGGCATGATCTGCCGTGGCAGAACACGCGAGATCCGTATCGCATCTGGCTGTCGGAAATCATGCTGCAGCAGACGCAGGTGTCGACGGTGATTCCGTATTACGCGAAGTTCCTCGCGC
Source organism: Paraburkholderia sp. RL17-381-BIF-C (assembly GCF_046026435.1). Taxonomy (NCBI): domain Bacteria; kingdom Pseudomonadati; phylum Pseudomonadota; class Betaproteobacteria; order Burkholderiales; family Burkholderiaceae; genus Paraburkholderia; species Paraburkholderia sp. RL17-381-BIF-C. The sequence goes on from NZ_JARESX010000035.1 coordinate 18,737, forward strand.
GTTTCCCAACTGTCGCCGCGCTCGCCGCGGCGCCGTCCGACGACGTCATGGCGTTGTGGGCCGGCCTTGGCTATTACACGCGTGCCCGCAATCTGCATCGCTGCGCGCAGGTCGTGGTCGAGCAGCATGGCGGCGCGTTCCCGGCATCGGTCGAGGAGCTGGCGGAGTTGCCGGGCATTGGCCGTTCGACGGCGGCGGCGATCGCGTCGTTCGCATTCGGCGCGCGCGCGACGATTCTCGACGGCAACGTCAAGCGCGTGCTCGCGCGCGTGTTCGGCGTCGAAGGTTTCCCGGGCGAGAAGAAAGTCGAGAACGCGATGTGGACGCTGGCGGAGTCGCTGCTGCCGTCGAATGCATCGGACGCCGAAGTCAGTGCATACACGCAAGGCTTGATGGATCTCGGCGCGACCTTGTGTGTGCGTGGCAAGCCCGACTGCCTGCGTTGCCCGTTCGCCGCCGACTGTGTGGCGAACGTGACGGGGCGTCAGCGCCTGTTGCCGACGGCGCGTCCGAAGAAGGCGGTGCCGACGCGCCGCACATGGATGCTGGTGCTGCGCGACGGCAATGCCGTGATGCTGGAGAAGCGGCCGCCTTCGGGTATCTGGGGCGGCTTGTGGAGCCTGCCCGAAGCCGCCGACGAAACCTCGCTCGTCGAGCGAGCGCGTGCCTTTGGCGGAGACGGTGCGGTTTCGCCGCTGGCGCCGCTCACGCATGTGTTCACGCATTTCAAACTGGATATCGAACCGCGGCTCGCGGAACTGGATCGCGGCGTGGGCGCCTTGGCCGCATTGGGCGACGCGGACACCGCGTGGGTCGCGCTCAGCGATCTCGATTCGTTCGGCGTGCCCGCGCCGGTGCGCAAACTGCTGGACAGCTTGCAGGGCTCGCTGATCTGATCAATCCGGCAGGAGCACGGTGGCCGCTTTCAAAGCAATTGATGTTGCTGCATGTAGTGATGAACCACGTCGATGCGCGCGCCGGCATCCTGCAATTCCATCAGTTTCTGGCGAGCACGCAGCGCGATCGGCAGCACTTCGGCCAGACGGTTCGACACCCATGACGGATCGTCGAGCCTGAATGGCTGCGCAAACGGCAGGCTTTCCGGATCCCGTTCGCGGATGGTCGCGATGATCCGTTCGAGCACCTCAGCGCATGCGCCGAATTTGGCCAGCTGCTCATTGCCTTCGAGCGGCGTGTCCTCGCCGAGCGGTTCCGCCATGCCGACCAGCAGGCCGCTTGTCTCCACGCGATGCGACAGCAGGCGAAAACGCCGTGTGCCGCGCGCGCGAATCAGCAGCATGCCGAAGGCTTCGACGTCGCATTCCTCGATTTCGGCGAGACAGCCGATTGCTTCGGGCACCGAAGGCTCTTCCTCGCGCGCGACTTCCGCGCCGCTCTTCAGCAGACACACGCCGAATGGCGTTTTTTCCCGCAGACAGTCGCGCGCCATGTCGAGGTAGCGCGCTTCGAAAATCTTCAGCGGCAATAGTCCGTCGGGAAACAGCACCGTATGCAGCGGAAACAGCGGCACATCGGCAAGCACAGTAGAAGTAGAAGACATGGCGCAACGCTTCGAGTTGAGGCCGCGCGATGCGGCCGGTTAAGCCACTAACTTCGATGATTCGCCGGCTTCGACCGGCGCATCGCGGTGCCGCACAATGACATTCGCCGAAGCTGCGAGACGCGCGGCGAGCGTCTCGGCAATGAAAACAGAGCGATGCTGGCCACCCGTGCAACCGATCGCGACGGTCAGATAACTGCGGTTATCGTCGCGGAAATGCGGAAGCCATTTGGCGAGGAATTTCTCGATGTCGTCGATCATTTCATGCACGACCGGCAGCGCATCGAGAAAGTCGATCACGGGTTTGTCGAGGCCCGTGAGCGGCCGCAATTCATGATCGTAATACGGGTTCGGCAAGGTGCGCACGTCGAAGACGAAATCCGCGTCGAGCGGCACACCGCGCTTGAAGCCGAACGACTCGAACATCAGCACGAGGCCCGAATCTTTCTGCTCAATAAAGCGTTTGACCCACGCGCGCAACACGTTTGCGCGCAGATTGCTGGTGTCGATCTGATGGCCGAACTCGGCCAGGCCCGCCACGAGTTCGCGTTCGCGCTCGATCGCTTCGGCGAGTGAGGTGAGCAGGCCGACGTCCGCGTCGCGCGCGGTCGAACCGGACAGCGGATGGCGGCGGCGCGTTTCGGAGAAGCGTTGAATGAGCGATTGTGTGCTTGCGTTCAGGAACAGCACCCGCACGTCGTGGGCACGCGACAGGTCGCGGATCATGGCGGGCATTTCGTCGAGCGAGGCGCTAGAGCGCGCGTCGATTGCGACGGCAAGGCGATCTTGCCCGTCCTCGGCGAGATAGGAAGCCAGTTGCGGCAGGAAACGCGGCGGCAGGTTGTCGACGCAGTAATAGCCTGCGTCTTCAAGCGCGTTCAGGGCAACTGACTTGCCGGAGCCGGATATACCGGTGATCAGGATTATGCGCATGGAGTCGTCGAAACCGTACATTTCATCATAGCATCTGGTCCCCATGCGCGTACCCGACCTGCCGCTGGCTGCGGTAAGGCATGGTCTCGTGGACTCAGATCAGTTTGCCGGGAAACTGGCTGTCGGGGTCTTGCATCGCCAGGCGCTGGCGATCCATGAAGTCGCGCAGCGTGTCGATGCCGCGCAGTTGCAGGATCGTATTGCGCACGGCTGCTTCGACCAGCACCGCCAGGTTTCGGCCGGCTGCCACCTGAATCGTGACTTTGCTGATCGGCAGGCCGAGCACGTCCACGGTCTGGCTCTCCAGCGGCAGGCGTTGGAATTCGCCATCAGGACGGCGGACCAATTGCACGATCAACTTGAGCTTCATTTTTCGGCGAACCGCGGTTTCGCCGAAAATGGTCTTGATGTCGAGCAGGCCCAAGCCGCGCACTTCGAGCAGGTTTTGCAGCAGCGGCGGGCAACGCCCTTCAACGAAGTCCGGACCGAGACGCACGAAGTCCACCGCGTCGTCGGCAACGAGTCCGTGGCCGCGGCTGATCAGTTCCAGCCCGAGTTCGCTCTTGCCGAGGCCCGAGTCGCCGGTGAGCAGCACGCCCATGCCGAGGATGTCGAGAAACACGCCATGCAGTGTGGCGCGCGGCGCCAGAATGCGCGACATGTAGAGGCGCAGGCTGTCGATCACTGCGGCGGCGGACATGGGCGTGGTGAATAGCGGCGTGGACGAGCGCGTGCAACGCAGCACCAGTTCCGGCGGCGCCGCGACGCCGCCCGCCACCACCAGAAACGGTGGCTCCAACGCGATCAGCTCGGCCATGTGGCGCGAGCGGTCTTCATCGGTTTGGCGCTTGTAGTAGTCGATTTCGGCGTCGCCGAGCACCTGGATCCGGTTCGGGTGGATCAGGTTCAAGTGGCCGACAAGGTCGGCGCTCGACGTGGCATTGGCGACCGATTCCGAAGAAAAGCCGCGCTCCCAGCCTTCATGCCCCGTCAACCAGCTGAGCTTCAGCGTGGCGGCGTTATCGTCGAAAATGCTCTGGGCGTTGATGCTGGACGTATCCATGAGTCAGTGACTCCAGTGTGGGCCGCTTGCCGGGCAAAGCGAAGGCCACGCTAGCGCGGGCCGCTTGCCTTGCCGGGCTCTATCCGCGTGCGGGCGGATAACCGGCGTGCGGATAACCGCCGATACATCAAGGTTGCCACTGAGTGAGCAGGCGATGCAATGTTTCGCGGTCTTCTTCCGTGTGCAGGCGCTCGCGGGCTTCGCGATCGGATAGCAACTGGGCGATTTCCGAAAGGATCTCGAGGTGTTGCTGAGTGGCCTGTTCCGGCACGAGCAGGAAGATGAGCAGCGAGACCGGCTGACCGTCGGGCGATTCGAAGGGGATGGGTTCGGCAAGGCGGACGAACGCGGCGAGCGGCTGCTTCAAGCCTTTGATCCGGCCATGCGGAATCGCCACGCCTTCACCGAGGCCAGTCGATCCGAGGCGCTCACGCGCGAACAGATTGTCAGTGACCGTGCTACGGGCGATGCCGTTCTGGTTCTCGAAGATCAGGCCCGCTTGCTCGAACACACGCTTCTTGCTGGTGACCGATAGACCGACGACGACGTTCTCGAGGGGAAGAAATTTGGCTAAACGATTCATGTTGACAGGCGAAAACGTGGCCTGGGTTCTCCTCGCTGGGGCGTTTGAGTGGCGTTCCATTCGTTTGATGCTCGCGGCGACGAGCGTGGAGGTGCAAAAAGCGCAGGACTCCGGCCGACCGTTTTTTCCGCCTGAGCTAACTTTGACCCCGATGGTAACCGGAACATTATAGAACAGGGTAGCCACGGATGGTGCGACGCGCCATCAATGCGCAGTGAGTTATGTTCTAGCGTCGATATGCCACGCGGCCATGCGAGGAAAGGGCGTCCAGAAACAAAAAACCGCCCGGGTCCGGGCGGTTTTGCTGGTTAAGGGAAAACGAAGAGCGAATGAAAAAATCCTCCAGGTTCCCTTACTGCGGCGGCACGTCTAGTTGCGGCGCCGGTTGATACTTGATCGCCTCATGCGCATGGCCTTGCAGGCGATCCTTATGGCGAATGACTTGCCGGTCAAGCTTGTCGATCATCAGATCGATCGCAGCGTACAGGTCGCTGTCACAGCTCTCGACAAAGAGATCCTTGCCCTTGAGATGCAGGTTGATTTCAACCTTTTGACGCTTTTCCTTTTCCTTGTGGTTGTTGTCGACCGAGAGGACCACACTGCCGTCGATGACCTGATCGAAATGTCTTAGCACCCTATCCAGTTTGGTGATCACGTATTCGCGCAACGCAGGCGTTACTTCGAGGTGGTGTCCACTGATCTGCAGATTCATAGTGCTTCTCCAAGCTAGTGGCCGCTTGATCCGCACGATGAGGAAGGTCCGGTCGATCTGTCGACTTGCCTGAGTCGTCCCCCGGTGACTGACTTCTGGCAGGTCGCATCGGCCGGCCTGTCCGCCAACAGCGGAGCGGCCGGTAAATGCCCGTCACGGAAGGCGACGGGCTACAGAGACTTGCGCAGGTTGACTGCCGGAATCTTGAGCGCTTCACGGTACTTCGCAACGGTACGCCGTGCGACCACGAAGCCCTGTTCCGCCAGCAGTTCGGCTATGCGACTGTCTGAAAGAGGAGATTTCGGGTTTTCCGCTCCTATCAGTTGCTTGATGAGCGCGCGGATCGCCGTTGAAGACGCCGCGCCGCCCGTGTCAGTCGAAACGTGTGATCCGAAGAAGTACTTAAATTCAAGCGTCCCGAATGGGGTCAGCATGTATTTACCGGTTGTCACACGCGAGACAGTTGACTCGTGTAGGCCCAGCGTATCAGCAATTTCCCGCAAAACCAAGGGGCGCATGGCAATTTCGCCGTGCACAAAAAAGCTCTTCTGACGCTCGACAATAGCTTGCGCCACCCGCAGGATCGTCTCGAAACGCTGCTGGATATTTTTGATCAGCCAGCGCGCTTCCTGCAGTTGCTGGCGCAACGAACCGCTGCCCGGATCGCCCCTGTTATTGCGCAGGATGTTCGCGTAAAGGTGATTGATTCGCAGCTTCGGCACGACTTCCGGATTCAGCTCGGCCTGCCAGCCCTGTGCCGTTTTGCGCACCATGATGTCCGGCACGACGTAGTCCGCTTCGGCCTTGCCGTAAGCGGCGCCGGGGAACGGTTCGAGCGAGCGGATCAGCACGTGGGCGTCGCGTAAGTCGTCGTCGCTGGCCTTCAGGTGCTTGCGCAGACGCGTGAAATCGCGCGCCGCCAGCAATTCCAGATGGTGGGCGACGATATCGAGCGCGAGCGTGCGAGTGGGTGAGGCATCGAGCCGCAGCAATTGCAGCTTGAGACATTCCGACGCGGAACGGGCGCCGACGCCGGCCGGGTCGAAGCTATGCAGCAGCGCAAGCGCGGCATTCAGTTCGTCGAGGTCGACTTCGAGTTCTTCGGGCAGATCGGCCTGCACTTCCTCGAGCGTGGCGGCAAGGTAGCCGTCGTCGTCGAGCGATTCGATCAGGAAGGTGATCAGCGCCCGGTCGCGCTGGCCCGCCTGGGTGACGCGCAATTGCGCCATCAGGTGGTCGCGCAGCGAGGTGCTCGATTCGTGGATTTGCAGCGGCGGCAGGTCGTCGTCGTCCGAGGCGTTGCCCGAGCGGCCGTAGTCGTCGAGATTCCACTGGGACGCGTCGCCGTTACTGTCGCCGCCGAGGCCGTTGTATTCGTCCACGCCCTGCGGCTCGCCGTTCTCGGCGCGCTCGCTGCTGCTGGTGGACGATGACGACGTGCTGCCGCCCATCTGGTCGGGCGGAGCGGACGAATTGGGCGCCTGGGCGATCAGCGAGCCGTCGGCCGCCACGCGCAGCGGGCTCGCGATCCAGTCGTCCTCGTTCTCGAGGAGTGGATTTTGCGAGATCGCCATTGCGACTTCCTGCTGCAATTCGAGCGTAGACAACTGAAGCAGCCGGATGGACTGCTGCAGTTGCGGCGTCAGCGCAAGATGCTGCGATAGGCGGAGTTGGAGGCTGGCTTTCATGGCAAGTTGAGATTCATTGTAGAGAGTTTGCCACGACCGCGATACCTTGCGACATTCGCAATTACGCGTGCGCCTCTCGCGTGCACTCTCGTGCGCTCTTTCGGGCGGTGTTGGGCGGTGCTGGGCGCGAATCGGCCCGGGTCGAAAATACGCGTGTGCGGTTGCCGCACGGGGAGCCGGCGGGTGCGCGCTCGCACCGCCGGGAATCCCTGATGCGCTTACATGCGGAAGTGCTCGCCCAGATAGACGCGCCGCACGCTTTCGTTTTCGATGATGTCGCTCGGGGCGCCGGCTGCCAGCACGCTACCGTCGCTGATGATGTAGGCGTGATCGCAGATGCCGAGCGTTTCGCGCACGTTGTGGTCGGTAATCAGCACGCCGATGTTGCGCTGCTTCAGAAATTTGACGATCTTCTGGATTTCCAGCACGGCGATCGGGTCGACGCCGGCGAACGGTTCGTCGAGCAGAATAAAGCTTGGATTGGTGGCCAGTGCACGGGCAATTTCGACCCGGCGGCGTTCGCCGCCCGAGAGCGACAGCGCCGGATTTTCGCGCAAGTGCGAAATCTGCAATTCGTCGAGCAGGGCTTCCGTGCGGCTCGTAATGGTGTCTTTGCTAAGCCGCTTGCCGTTGTCTTCGTGTTGCAATTCGAGCACGGCACGAATGTTTTGTTCGACGCTGAGCTTGCGGAACACCGAAGCTTCCTGCGGCAGGTACGACAGCCCAAGCGAAGCTCGCTTGTGGATCGGCAGCAGGCTGATCGACTTGCCGTCCAGATCGATTTCACCCGCGTCGAGCGGCACGAGGCCGACGATCATATAGAACGAGGTGGTCTTGCCCGCGCCGTTGGGGCCGAGCAGACCGACCACTTCGCCGCTTTTGACGTCGAGCGACACGTCTTTGACGACGGTGCGCGACCCATAACGCTTTTTCAGGTTGCGCACCGCCAGCGAACTACTGGTGCCGGCCGGCTTGCGATTGGGGAGGGACGCGGAGGTGCTCACTGGTTCGGCGCTCCCTGGATCGTCGTGGACGGCGCAAGCGTGGCCGACGCGCCGTTCAGCGGCGCGGCGCCGCCGTTGCGCGGCGCCAGCATGGCACGCACGCGGCCGGTCGGGTTACCCGGGCCGGCTACGTCCTTACCTGCCTTCGCGGTATAGAAGTCGCTCTGCCCGTCGTACGTAATGACGCTGCCGTGCACCTGGTCCATGACCGTGGAGAGGCCTTGCAGGCGTTTCACGGTCGCGTTGGTGGTGAGCGTGGTCAGATCCTGCTTGCCGTCGTAGTCGATACGAATGGCCGTGCCTTCGATGTACTCGTCGAGACCTTCGCGCTTCTGGCGGAAATACGACAGATTGCCGCCGCTCGAGGTGCCGGTGGCGTACTGATAGCCTTGCGGGTCTTGTGTCACTTCGACGCGGTCGGCCTTGATCACGATCGTGCCTTTGGTCGCGACCACATGGCCGGTAAAGATATTGACCTGTTTGAGGTCGTCGTAAGTCATGTTGTCCGCTTCGACGTTCAGCGGCTTGTCCTTGTCGGCACGGTCCGCGTGCGCGAGCGGCGCGAAGCCGGCGAGCGGCAACGCGACGATCAGCGCAGCGAGTCCGGCGCGGCACGCGGACAGGGAGCGCGAGCGGCCGGTATCAAAACGGGGGAACGATTCGTTCATGCAGTCACGCCTGGAATGGATTACCCGGGTTGCTTGGGCGAGCTGCCGCCTGCTTCGGACGGGGCGATCGAGCCTTTCACGTTGCCGAACAGCTGCATCACCCGGGTGACGTTGTTGTAGTTCATGCCGCTGGCAGTCATCACCGACATGCCGCGCTGAAGTTTAACCGGCTTTTCAGTCTCGATCACATCGTCGTTGACCAGCACCCTAAAATGCTGCGAATCCGCTTGCATCTGCGGATCTCCGTAGCCGGGCGCGCGCAGAATGCGCGCATTGTCGTATAGATCGACGATGGACGCGTCGCCGTTCACCTTACCGGTATCGCCGGTTGCGGTGACGATCGGCTTGCCCGGCTGGAACGCGCGCATGGCCGGTTTGACCATGTCGCTCAGCTCGTCGTCTTCGTAGTGGATCAGCGATTGCGCGGTCAGCCGGTATTGCGTCGAGCCCGACTGGTCGAGTTCGGAAATCGAGAAGTTGTCGGCGAAGTAGTCCGGCGTGTGTTCCTTGGGACGCACCACGCCTTCGTTCTGCCGGGGCAGGGTGGCCTGCAACAGCCACCACGTGATACCGGCGAGCGCAGCCATTGCGACCAGCGGAATCAGCGAAGTCAGGCGAAACTGGTTCATCCGACGAGGCCTCGCTGTTCGCCGCTACAGGCGGCCGCGAGCAACGCGTCGTATTTGTGCTGCGCGCGCAGCAACGTATCGCAGACTTCGCGCGCCGCGCCATGGCCGCCGCGCGCTTCGCTGACCCAATGGGCCCGCGCGATTACTTCAGGATGCGAGTTGGCCGGCGCGGCCGCGAAGCCGACCTTCAGCATCACGGCGAGATCGACCCAGTCGTCGCCCATGTAGCCGCATTGTTCCGCCGTCATGCCGGTTTGCTGCAGCAGGTCCGCGAACGCCTGGGGTTTGTCCTGCACGCCCTGGTAGACGTGCGTGATGTTCATTTCCTTCGCCCGCGCCGCCACGATGCCCGACTTGCGCCCGGTGATGATCGCCGTTTCGATGCCGGCCTGGCGCAGCAGCTTCATGCCGTGGCCGTCCATCGAATTGAAGCCCTTCATCGTGTCGCCTTCCGCCGTGAACAGCAGGCCGCCGTCGGTCAGCACGCCGTCGACGTCGAAAATCATCAGCTTCACGCGGCTTGCGCGTTCGGTTGCGGTGGCGGGAGCGAGGGCCATCAGATCACCTTCTTCGAGAACAGGTCGTGCATGTTGAGTGCGCCGATCAGCTTGCCTGCTTCGTCGACGACCAGCATCTGATTGATGCGGTGGCGCTCCATGAGTTCCACGGCTTCCACCGCGAGTTGATCCGGACCGATGGTGCGCGGGCCGGCGGTCATCACTGAGGCGATCGGCAAATTACGGAAATCGCCGTCGCGTTCGAGCACGCGGCGCAAGTCGCCGTCGGTGAAGATCCCGGCCACGTGGTCCGCGTGATCGACGATCGCGGTCATGCCCATGCGCTTGGCGGTCAACTGGAACAGCGCGTCGCGCACGGTGGCCTCGGGTGTGACCTTCGGCACTTCGTCGCCGGTGCGCATGACGTCGCGTACATAAGTGAGCAGGCGCCGGCCGAGCGCGCCGCCCGGATGCGAGCGGGCGAAGTCGTCGCGGCCGAAGCCACGCGCGTCGAGCACCGCGACCGCGAGCGCGTCGCCGAGCGCGAGCGCGGCGGTGGTGCTGGCGGTGGGCGCGAGGTTCATCGGACAGGCCTCTTTCGCTACCCCGGAATTCAGGTGCACGTCGGCCAGTTGTGCGAGACTCGATGACGGGCGGCCCGTCATCGCGATCAACTTCGCGCCGAGCCGCTTGATGAGCGGCAGGATCGCCACGAGTTCTTCGGTTTCACCGGAATTGGACAGCGCCACGAACACGTCGTCGGCAGTGACCATGCCGAGGTCGCCATGACTGGCTTCCGCTGGGTGCACGAAGAACGCCGGCGTGCCGGTGCTGGCGAGCGTGGCCGCGAGCTTGCGGGCCACGTGGCCGGATTTGCCGATGCCGGAAACGACTACGCGCCCGCGGCAACCGAGGATGAAATCGACCGCCCCGACGAAACCATCGTCGAGTTGATCGCGAAGCGCGCGCACGGCGTCCGCTTCGATGTCGAGCACGTCGCGAGCGAGCGCGAGTGCCCGGTCGCCATTGATTTTCGCTATCATTCGCGAAGTATAGCAAAGGCGCCTGTTCGCCGCGCCGGGCCTGCTGTGCCGAGCCGCTGTCTCTATTGCTGCCTTTAACGGCCCCTCAACCTTGTCGCACGGCGTTTCTCGTGCGCGGTTCCGCTGACGAACGAGGACGCTTTACCGATGCGTTTCTGCCGATGATTTCCCCCCTCGAAATGACGCTGTTCCTGCTGCTTGCATCGGTGGCGGGCGTGGTGACCTTTCGCTTTCTGAATCTTCCGCCGATGCTCGGCTATCTGACGGTGGGCATCGTCGTCGGGCCGCATGCATTCGGTCTGATTCCGGACTCGGTCGGGGCGCAGAACCTCGCTGAATTCGGCGTTGTGTTCCTGATGTTCTCGATCGGGCTGGAGTTCTCGCTCGCCAAGCTGCGCTCCATGCGCCGTCTCGTGTTCGGCCTCGGCCTGTTGCAGGTGATCGGCACGATCGCGGTGGCGGTCACGCTCGGTTTCGTGCTGGAGCGCTGGGTGCATATCAGGTGGCAGGCAAGCGTGGCGCTGGGCGGCGCGCTCGCCATGTCGTCGACGGCGATCGTCAGCAAGATGCTGGCGGAGCGGCTGGAGATCGAGACGGAGCATGGGCGCAATATCTTCGGCGTGCTGCTGTTTCAGGATCTGGCGGTGGTGCCGCTGCTGATCGTCATCGCGGCGCTGGGCGGCAATTCCGAAGACCTGGTCAGCGCGCTCGGCGTGGCGGCGATCAAGATCGTGGTGGCGTTGGCGCTGCTTTTGATCGTGGGCCAGCGGTTCATGACGCGCTGGTTCAACGTGGTGGCGCGGCGCCGGTCGCAGGAACTGTTCATTCTCAATCTGTTGCTGGTGACGCTCGGCGCCGCGTTCATCACGGACAAATTCGGACTGTCGCTCGCGCTCGGCGCATTCATCGCCGGCATGTTGATCGCCGAGACGCCGTACCGGCATCAGGTGGAAGAGGACATCAAGCCGTTTCGCGACGTGCTGCTCGGTCTCTTCTTCGTCACCACCGGCATGCTGCTCAATCCGCGAGTGATCTGGGAGCATCCGCTGATCGTGCTCGGCTTCGTGCTCGGGCCGATTCTGCTGAAGGCGGTGATGATCACGGGGCTCGCGCGGCTGTTCGGCGCCTCGCCGGGCGTCGCGATGCGCACCGGTATCGGCCTCGCGCAAGCGGGCGAGTTCGGCTTCGTGCTGCTGAATCTGATTCTCGACAAGCATCTCGTCGACGCCACGTTGCTGCAGGCGATACTCGCCGCCATGCTGCTGTCGATGCTGGCCGCACCGTTCATGATCCAGAACGCGGATCGTATCGTGCTGCGCCTTTCGTCGACTGAATGGATGATGCAGTCGTTGCAGATGACGCGCATCGCCACGCAAAGCCTGAAGCAAAGCGGCCACGTGATCATTTGCGGTTATGGCCGGGCCGGGCAGAATCTGGCGCGTATGCTGGAGCATGAAGGGTTGTCGTACGTCGCGCTGGACCTGGATCCCGACCGGGTCGCGGCGGCGGCGGCGGCGGGTGAGTCGGTCGTGTTCGGCGACGCCGGGCGGCGCGAGTCGCTGCTTGCCGCCGGTATCCACCGCGCGGCCGCGATTGCGATCACCTACGCGAACACGCCGTCGGCACTGCGCGTGCTGCACAACATTCACGAACTCGAACCCACGCTGCCGGTGATCGTCCGTACTGTGGACGACGCCGATCTGGAAAAGCTGCTGGCCGCGGGCGCGACCGAAGTGATTCCGGAAATCGTCGAAGGCAGTCTGATGCTCGCCTCGCATACGCTCGTGGTGATGGGCGTGCCGATGCGGCGGGTGGTGCGCCGGGTCGAGGAAATGCGCGACGAGCGCTATGCGCTGCTGCGCGGCTATTTCCACGGCGCCGACGACGTGGACGACGACGACGGTCACGAACAGGTGCGGCTACAATCGGTGCCGGTCGACGAAAACTCGGACGCCGTGGGCCGCACGCTCGCGGAATTGGGCCTGTTCGACGTGGGCGTCGAAGTGACGGCGATTCGCCGGCACGGCATTCGCGGCGTCGAGCCGGACCCGTCCACCAAGCTGCGTTCGAGCGATATCGTGGTGCTGCGCGGTCTGCCCGAGCAGTTGGCGGAGGCCGAGGAACGGCTCTCGAAGCATCGGCGCGCGGGCGCCACCGCAGCATAGCGCCGCCTGTACCCAGGGCGAGGCGCGTGCCTGCGGGCGCGCCCTGGTTTAGCTTTTCATCGGACCTGTGCAGGTCCATCCGGAGACATCATGTCCAACGCGCTCTCGAGCGCGCCGCTCGATGCGGCCGATTACATCAAAAGCCACATTCGCACGGTGCCCGACTGGCCGGAGCCGGGCGTGCAGTTCCGCGATATCACGCCGCTTTTGCAGGAGCCGAAGTCGCTGCGCGTGCTGATCGATCTATTCGTGCAGCGCTATATCGACGCAAAGCTCGATTACATTGCCGGGTTGGATGCGCGAGGTTTTATCATCGGGCCGATTCTCGCGTATGAGCTGAACCTCGGCTTTATTCCGATTCGCAAGGCGGGCAAGCTGCCCTACAAGCGGGTCGCGCAATCCTATGACCTCGAATACGGCTCCGCCACCGTCGAGATTCACGAAGACGCCTGCAAGCCGGGTGATCGCGTTGTGATCATCGACGACCTGATCGCCACGGGCGGCACGATGATGGCCGGCAAGATCCTGCTCGAGCGGCTCGGCGCGGTCGTGGTGGAAGGCGCGGCGATTATCGATCTGCCTGAGCTCGGCGGCTCGAAGCTGCTGCGCGAAAGCGGTCTCGCGCTGTATACGGTGACTGGATTCGACGGTCATTGATTATTGGCGGCAAACGCGCTGCGAGAAGCTTCTTCCTGCTCACAGAGAAGGACACAACAATGCCTAACTTCCTGCTGTTTCTCGCCACCTCGATCGCGATTACCGTGGCGCCCGGCCCGGACAATCTGCAAGTGCTCGCGCGCGGGATCTCGCAGGGCCGCGCGGCCGGTTTCGTCGCGGCGCTCGGCTTCGCGGCGGGCATCACGTTTCACACCACGCTGGCCGCGCTCGGCGTGGCCGCGTTGCTGCGCTCGTCGCCGATGGCCTTTACAGCGATCAAGCTGGCCGGCGCGGCTTATCTGATCTGGATCGGCATCAAGGCCCTGCGTAGCCAGGGTCTCGCCACCGCGCACGAGCGCGCGCCGCAGCCGCTGATGGCGGTGTTTCGCCAAAGCGTGCTCGGCAATCTGCTGAATCCGAAGGTGACGCTGTTTTTCATCGTGTTTCTGCCGCAGTTCGTGCAGCCGAACGGCTCGCAAAGCGTCACGCTGCAGATGTTCGAGCTCGGCGCGCTGTTCATGTTGCAGACAGTGGTGGTGTTTTCGCTGTTCGGCGTGTGCGCGGGGATCGTGGGCGGTTATCTGAAGCGTCGCCCACGGGTGGGCGTGTGGCTTGATCGCCTGGCAGGTGCGACGTTCATTGCCATCGGCATTCGGGTCGCGTTGCGCGATTGAGGTGAGCGGCGCGGTGCCCAGCGCTCACCGTCAAACACCGGAAACAGTTTGGAGCTTTACATGACTTTGCCTTGCATCACCGCCGCGCGCCGCTTCGACGTGCATGCGCATGTGCCGTTCTGGATCGGCGCCGAACAGGTCGGCTGGATCCGCACGAGCGATGTGCCGTCGCTCGCGCGCTGGCCCGATGTGTTCGACCTCGTCACTAACCGTGTGACGCTCGCGCCCGCGTTCAATACCGTGGATTTGCGCAGCGCCGCGCTCGGTTCCGTGATCGGCGCGCTCGCCGCCGAAGGCCGCATTCCAGGCTGGCGCAACGAGACGTACGCGATCCGCAATGCGTTCGATGCGCCGCCGCTCGCGTATATCGAACGGGCGGCGTCGCGCTTCTTCGGCACGATGACCTACGCGGTGCATCTGAACGGCGTCGTAGAATACGCAGACGGTGCGCCGCAATTGTGGATCGCGCGCCGCAGCGACACCAAGGCGACCGACCCGGGCATGCTCGACAATGTCGTGGCGGGCGGGATCGGCTGGGGCTTCGGCGTCGAGGCGACGATCATCAAGGAATGCTGGGAAGAAGCCGGCATTCCCGAGGAGATCGCCGCCCGCGCCACGGCGGGCCGCACCGCGCATGTGCTGCAATCGTTGCCCGAAGGCACGCAGGCCGAGCAGATTTTCATCTACGACCTTGCGTTGCCGGCTGATTTCGCGCCGCGCAACCAGGACGGCGAAGTGGGCGAGCACCGGCTCGCGCGCATCGACGAAGTGGCGCGCTGGATCGAGGAAGGCGCGATGACAGTCGATGCGAGTCTCGCCACGCTGGATTGTCTGTTGCGCCGCCGTTGGATCGATGAAGACGCGTGCGCCGGCATCGAGGCCATGTTCGTGCCGCCAGCGCTCGCCTGATTGCCGCAAAGGTGCGCGCGCAACGAGCATGTCGAAACACGCCGCATCGAGCCGTACATACCGAACAAACCATGCATTGAAGAAGGGAGTCACCCAGGTCATGTCGACCGATCACAGCTTTATCCTCAAACTGTCGTGCGCCGACCGGCCCGGCATCGTTCACGCAGTGTCGGGCTTTCTGTTTGAGCGTGGCAGCAATATTCTCGACTCCGCGCAGTTCGGCGACAGCCGCACCGGCGAGTTCTTCATGCGCGTGCATTTCCAGCAGGTGGGCGGCGATCCGGGTCTGGAAGCGTTGCGCACGTCGTTCGCGACGCTGGCTGAACAGTTCGGCATGCGCTGGGAGTTGCACGACGCGTCGGTGAAGCCGCGCGTGGTGATCATGGTGTCGAAGATCGGCCATTGCCTGAACGATCTGCTGTTCCGCTACCGCACCGGCCAGCTGGGTATCGAGATTCCCGCGATCATCTCGAACCACAAGGAGTTCTATCAACTCGCCGCCAGCTACGACATTCCGTTCCATCACTTCCCGTTGTTGGGCGCGACGCCCGACGCGAAGGCGGCACAGGAAGCACGCGTGCTCGAAGTGATCGACGAGCATCAAGCCGACCTGGTGGTGCTCGCGCGCTACATGCAGATTCTGTCGCCGAAGCTGTGCGAAGCACTCGCCGGCCGCGCGATCAACATTCATCACTCGTTCCTGCCGAGCTTCAAGGGCGCGAAGCCGTATTACCAGGCGTTCGACCGCGGTGTGAAGCTGATCGGCGCGACCGCCCATTACGTGACGACGGATCTGGACGAAGGTCCGATCATCGAGCAGGAAGTGGAGCGCGTCGACCACAGCATGACGCCGGAGCAATTGACGGCGATCGGCCGCGACGTCGAATGCGTGACGCTCGCGCGCGCGGTGAAGTGGCACGTGGAACATCGCGTCGTGCTGAACGGCAGCAAGACGGTGGTGTTTCGCTAAAGGCGGTTGATCGCTTTGCGGCAGAGATAAATGGCGGTAGCCGGACGACTCCGGCGCCGCCATTTTTTTGTCGACTACGGCCGCGCGGCTGACCGGCCTGCGTCACGCGCGGCATTCGCGTTTTGCGCCGAGCGGCGGCGCGCATTCAGCTTCTTCAGCCAGATCAGCAGCCCTGTCGCGCTCAGCACGGCGACCGCGAGGCCGACTGCGCTAATCAGAATCCGTCCGCCTAGACCGAGGATGCGCCCCGAGTGCAGCGGGTATTGGACCTGCAAGAAGATGTCGCCGGCCGTGCCCTTGCCGGGAATCTGCGTGCTGAGTTGCTTGCCGGTGGCCGCGTCCCAATACATCCACGGATTGCCGAGGCCGATATCGCCGTGATCGTTGCCGGTCGCGTAAAAGCCGACGCCGTACGCATGCATGAATTCCGCGTAGTAGATGCCGCCCGGCCCGACGCCGAGATTCCGTGCTTTGCCGGCCTGCTCGGCTAATTGCACGATGCGCTCGCGGGGGAGCACGGCGTCGCCGGGTTGCGGGGCGCGGCGGATTTCAGGGTTGTTGAGCGGATCGGGCGTGAGCGTCGAGAACATCGACACGATTGGGCGCACCACAGGCGCTGCAAGATTCATCGATACCGATGTCAGCGCAACGATCATCAGCAGGCCCCAGATCCACACGCCGCCGGAGCGGTGCAGATCGAAAGTGAGCGCGTAGCCGCCGCGCCCGAAGCGGAACGCGAACGACTTGCGCCAGACCTTGGCGCTCGGAAACGACAGCCATAGCGCGATCAGGCTGTCGAACAGCCAGACGATGCCGACGATCCCCATCAGCCACGTACCGATATCGACGCCGCCCGTAAAAGGCAGTTGCAGCGTGTAGTGGAGCTTGTAGATGAACGGGATCAGATTGATCCGCGCGAGCGAGACGGCGCCCCATTCGCGGCGTCCCTGGATCTCGCCGGTGGCGGGGTCGACGGCAATCTGATTGAAGTCCAGCGGGTAGGGCTGGTGCGTGGCTGGGTCGATACGCGGCAACACCATCATTTGCAGCGTGTGGCCCGGTTCGGCCGCCAGCGGCAGATACGTCACCTGCAAACGCGGATCGGCGGCTTCCACGCGGCGCGCCAGTTCCAGCCCCGACAGCGCCGGTCCTGCGGTGCGCGCCTTGAAGAACGACGGGTTCAGCGCCGCATCGAGTTCATGGTCCCACGCGATGACCGCGCCGGTGAGGCCGGCGACGAACAGAAACAGCGCAGTGGCGACACCGAACCAGCGATGCAGGCGGACGAACTGCCGCCTCATGGGCAAACCGGCGGAACGGAGCGGAAATTCGAATGAGGGGTCACGACACAGGTTTTGTGTAAATGGGAATTGTTCGCATCTTAAGGAATCATGCCACGGACTGCAAGTTTGTCGTAAGTTCACGGCGACGTTTGGCGCGCTGTATCAGGCGCGTCATTCGAGCGGTCTTACCGGCGCGATCTCGACGGCGCAATATCCGGGCACGGTCTTGCTGCATACGATGCGCGGCGGCCCCGGCGACCTTTCCGGTCCCGACCAGCATCTGGACACGAGTCGATCTTCCAGGGCGTGGGGTTTGGCGGAGACGTCTGACGCCGGGCGATCCGCGCACGTTGTCGCTGAATGCGCGCATCGACTTCTGAGCATGAAAAAAAGCGGCACCGAAGTGCCGCTTTTTCGTTGCCGTGCCTCCCGCTTCAGGGGCGTTGGCCGCCGCCTCAAACCAGCCGCAGGTAAATCAATTCCCGCTTGATATACGCATAGAAGATCGGCGCCGCCACCACGCCCGGAAGGCCGAACGCCGCTTCCATGATGAGCATGGCGATCAGCAATTCCCAGGCGCGCGCCTCGATCTGTCCGCCGACAATGCGCGCGTTCAGGAAGTATTCGAGCTTGTGGATCAGGATCAGGAACACGAGCGACATGACCGCCGCGGGAAAGCTCACCGAGAGCGCCACCGCGACGATGATCGTGTTCGAGATCAGATTGCCGATCACCGGGAGCAGGCCGACGATGAACGTGACCAGCACCAGCGTCTTCGACAACGGCAGCGTGTCGTGGAAGATCGGCAGGACCACCAGCAGGAAGATGCCGGTAAAGACCGCATTGATCGCGGAAATTTTCACCTGAGCGAACACGATACGGCGGAACGCATCGGCGAAACGGGTCACGCGCGTGATGAAGGCCGTGGAGAGCGGCAGACGCTGGATATGCTTTTGCGCGCCGACCGCGATGATCGCCCCGATGATCATGCCGATCAGGATATGCGTGAACGCGCGCGCGGCGGTCTTGCCGCTTTGCTGCAGCATGTTGGCGTGCGTTTGCATCAGCTCCGCCGCCTTGGTCTTCATCTGCTCGGTATCGACCGGCAGAGAGTTGGCGATGAATTGCGGAATGCGGCCGCGCGCCTGGTCGATCAACTGCATGGCCTGGTCGAGCAGCTTCTGCACGCTCGGCACGTCGTTTTCGAAATGCTCGATGATGCCGAGCGTGAGCCCCGTCAGCGCGCCCACGATCACCGTGGACAGAATCACGACCGCGAGCCAGCGCGCCCGCTTGCTCGACATATGACGCTCGATGCGCGGCGCGATGGTGTGTACCAGCTGGAACACTAGCAGCCCGGCGAGCAACGCGCCGAGCAGCCGAAGTTCGATGACCGCCCACATGCCGAACAGCATCACAACGTAACTGCCGATTTCGACTGCCGACAGCTTCGGCAGGCTCATGTCGCTAGTCAGCCTGACCGGGCGTGGGCGTAGGTCCTGCACTTGCCCGTCGTCGCGCGCCTGATTCCGCTTGGCCATGGCTTATTCCGTCCCCAACCCGAGTTGTGCAGCGTTACTTTTTACTGGCCGCGCGTTTCAGCAAAGGCGCCAGATATTTACCGGTAAAACTTGCCTTCGACTTCGCAACCTGCTCCGGCGTGCCCTGGGCGATGATTTGCCCGCCGCCTGCGCCGCCTTCAGGGCCGAGGTCGATGACCCAGTCCGCGGTTTTTATTACATCGAGATTATGCTCGATGATCACGACGGTATTACCCTGGTCCCGTAAACGATGAATCACTTCGAGCAACAGCGCGATGTCATGAAAGTGCAATCCGGTGGTCGGTTCATCGAGTATGTATAGCGTGCGACCGGTATCACGCTTGCTCAGTTCCAAAGATAGTTTGACGCGCTGTGCTTCCCCGCCCGACAGGGTAGTGGCCGACTGGCCCAGGCGGATATAGCCCAAACCTACGTCCAGCAGGGTTTTCAGCTTGCGCGCGACGACCGGCACAGGCTTGAAGAACTCGTGGGCATTCTCCACCGTCATGTCGAGGACTTCGCTGATGTTCTTGCCTTTGTACTGAACGTCCAGCGTTTCGCGGTTGTAGCGCTTGCCGTGGCAGACGTCGCACGGCACGTACACGTCCGGCAAAAAGTGCATCTCGACCTTCAGCACGCCGTCGCCCTGGCAGGATTCGCAGCGGCCGCCCTTCACGTTGAACGAGAAGCGGCCCGCTTCGTAGCCGCGTTCTTTCGCCGCAGGCACGCCCGCGAACAGTTCGCGGATCGGCGTGAAGAGACCCGTGTAGGTGGCCGGATTCGAACGCGGTGTGCGGCCGATCGGCGACTGGTCGACGTTGATCACCTTGTCGAAGTGCTCGAGGCCCTCGATCGATTCGTACGGCGCCGGCTCCGTGGCCGAGCCATACAGGTGATGCGCGACCGCGTGATAGAGCGTGTCGTTGATCAGCGTGGACTTGCCCGAACCGGACACGCCGGTCACGCAGGTCAGCAAGCCGACCGGCAGATCGAGCGAGACGTGCTGCAGATTGTTGCCGTAGGCCTCGACGATGCGTAGACGCCGCTCGTCCGGCTCCTTGCGTTCGTCCGGGAATTCGATGTTGCGCGCGCCGGACATGTACTGCCCGGTCATCGACGCCGCGTTCGCCTGCACCTGTTTAGGCGTGCCTTCGGCGATCACCATGCCGCCGTGCTCGCCCGCGCCCGGCCCCATGTCGACCACGTAGTCGGCCATGCGGATCATGTCTTCGTCGTGTTCGACGACGATCACCGAGTTGCCCAGGTCGCGCAGATGCTTGAGCGTGGCGATCAGCCGGTCGTTATCGCGCTGATGCAAGCCGATGGACGGTTCATCCAGCACGTACATCACGCCGGTCAACCCCGAGCCGATCTGCGAGGCGAGGCGAATGCGCTGCGCCTCGCCGCCGGACAGCGTTTCCGCACTGCGTTCGAGCGACAGATAGTCGAGCCCGACGTTGTTCAGGAACATGAGCCGCGCGACGATTTCCTTGACCACCTTGTCGGCGATCTCGCGCTTCGAGCCTTCCAGGCGCAGCGTCTGGAAATAGCCGAGCGCGTCGCGCAGCGGCCAGCCGCTGATTTCGAAGATGCCGCGCGCATCGCCGTCCGCGCCGATCCGCACGAAGCGCGCTTCGCGGCGCAGCCGCGTGCCGGCGCAGGCCGGGCAGGGCTGGTTGTTCTGATACTTGGCGAGCTCTTCGCGCACCGCGACCGAGTCGGTCTCGCGGTAACGCCGCTCCAGGTTCGGGATGATCCCTTCGAACACATGCTCGCGCACCGAGGTGCGGCCGCGTTCGTTGATGTACGAGAACGGGATATCCTGCTTGCCCGAACCGAACAGCAGAATCTTGCGGACCTTCTCCGGCAAGTCTTCGACGGCCGTATCGATATCGAACTCGTAGAACGCCGCGAGGCTCTGCAGCATCTGGAAGTAGAACTGGTTGCGCCGGTCCCAACCCTTCACCGCGCCCGCCGCGAGCGACAGCGACGGATGCGCGACCACCCGCTTCGGATCGAAGAAGGTGATCTGGCCGAGGCCGTCGCATTCCGGGCACGCGCCCATCGGATTGTTGAATGAGAAGAGCCGCGGCTCCAGTTCCTGCAGCGAGTACGAGCAGATCGGGCAGGCGAACTTCGAGCTGAACAGATGCTCTTTGTCGGTGTCCATTTCGAGCGCGATCGCGCGGCCGTCGGCGAGACGCAGTGCCGTTTCGAACGATTCGGCGAGACGCTGCTTCATGTCGGGGCGCACTTTCAGGCGGTCCACGACCACGTCGATGGTGTGCTTGTCGTTCTTCTTCAGCTTCGGCAGCGAGTCGACTTCGTAGATTTTCGCGACGCCTTCATTGGCGGTGCCGCCGCCCGAGCGCACGCGGAAACGGATAAAGCCCTGCGCCTGCATTTCCTCGAACAACTCGACGTGTTCGCCTTTGCGATTGGCCACCACCGGCGCGAGGATCATCAGCCTGGTTTCTTCCGGCAGCGCGAGCGCCGTGTCGACCATCTGCGAGACGCTTTGCGCTTCCAGCGGAATTTCGTGGTCCGGACAGTAAGGCGTGCCTACCCGTGCGAACAGCAGACGCAGATAGTCGTGAATCTCGGTGACGGTGCCGACCGTGGAGCGCGGATTGTGCGAGGTCGCCTTCTGTTCGATCGAGATGGCCGGCGACAGCCCTTCGATCAGATCGACGTCGGGCTTCTCCATCAATTGCAGGAACTGGCGTGCATAGGCGGAGAGACTTTCGACGTAGCGCCGTTGTCCTTCCGCATAGAGCGTGTCGAACGCCAGCGACGATTTTCCCGAGCCTGAAAGGCCCGTGATGACGACGAGCTTGTGACGGGGTAGGTCGAGGTTGACGTTCTTCAGGTTGTGGGTGCGAGCCCCACGAATACGGATTTGTTCCACGGATTTATTCCATGAACTGGCGGAAAGAGGAAGAGGCTAAACCTGCTACTATAACGACTTTTCAAGACCGCCGTTACGGCTTCCTGACAGCCTGAAGAGGTGTCGAAGCGAGCTGTAAGGCAGCGGCCCAGCGCCGCGGACAAGAGGTCTAACTGGGGCCGTTTTCCGCGAGTACAAGGCAGCCCCGAGGCAACTTCGAGGCAACCGCGAGGCGCCGGCGGAAGGTGCGAAGGCTGCGGGCTCGACCCTCGTGCCGCATGCTGGCCCGCCGTCCTGCGGCAAGCCGCGCGGTCATGGCCGCCTTGCCGCTGTGTCCGCCCGCGGTGTGCCACCCAGCTCATTCACAGAACGTTCCCGATGTCCAATCCGTCCGCCACTTCCTCACGCATGAGCGCGCCTGAACTGCGCGCGACCGTGTCGCTTGCCGCGATCTTCGCGCTGCGCATGCTGGGTCTCTTCATGATCATGCCGGTGTTCTCGATCTACGCGAAGACCATCCCCGGCGGCGACAACGTGCTGCTGGTGGGGATCGCGCTCGGCGCGTACGGCGTGACGCAGTCCATGCTGTACATCTTCTACGGCTGGGTCTCCGACAAGGTCGGCCGCAAACCGGTCATTGCGACCGGCCTGCTGATCTTCGCGCTCGGCAGCTTCGTGGCGGCGGGCGCGCACGACATGACGTGGATCATCGTCGGCCGGGTGATTCAGGGCATGGGCGCGGTGTCCTCCGCGGTGATCGCGTTCATCGCCGACCTGACCGCCGAGGAAAATCGCACCAAGGCCATGGCCATGGTGGGCGGCAGTATTGGCGTGTCGTTCGCGGTGGCGATTGTCGGCGCGCCGATCGTGTTCCAGTGGGTCGGCATGAGCGGCCTGTTTACGCTGGTCGGCATCTTCTCGATTCTGGCGATCGGCGTGGTGGTGTGGATCGTGCCGGATGCGCCGAAACCGGTGCATGTGCGCGCACCATTCGCCGAAGTGCTGCACAACGTCGAGTTGCTGCGTCTGAATTTCGGCGTGCTCGTGCTGCACGCGACGCAAACCGCGCTGTTCCTCGTCGTGCCGCGCATTCTCGAAGCCGGCGGCCTGCCGGTCGCCTCCCACTGGAAAGTGTATTTGCCGGTCATGGGCCTGTCGTTCGTGATGATGGTGCCGGCGATCATCGCCGCCGAAAAGCGCGGAAAAATGAAAATCGTGCTGCTGTCGGCGATCGCTCTTATCCTGATCGGACAGTTGTTATTGGGCGTCGCTCCGCATACGATTCTGAGTGTGGCGGCGATCCTTTTTGTGTACTTTCTCGGCTTCAATATTCTTGAAGCTTCGCAGCCTTCGCTGGTGTCGAAACTGGCGCCCGGAACCCGCAAGGGCGCGGCCGCCGGCGTGTACAACACCACGCAGTCGATCGGTCTTGCGCTGGGTGGCGTGGTCGGCGGCTGGTTGCTGAAGGCGGATGGTCAGAGCGCCGTCTTCTTCACTTGTTCGGGGCTCGTCTTTTGCTGGCTTATAATCGCCGCAAAGATGAAACAGCCGCCGCGCAAAGCGTAATACGGCGCATCCCGAACTTACCCAGAACTCACCCGGCGGCGGGCAGAGGCGCAGTTCCGGTCTCGGGCCTGCCGGCCCTGAAACGCGAACCGTGTATTGCCGCGCCGCCCGTAACGGAATCAACAGGAGAAACTCATGGCATCCGTGAACAAGGTCATTCTCGTCGGCAATCTCGGAGCCGATCCGGAAGTCCGTTATCTTCCGAGCGGCGACGCAGTGGCGAACATCCGCCTTGCAACGACGGATCGGTACAAGGACAAGGCGTCCGGCGAAATGAAAGAAGCGACCGAATGGCACCGCGTCTCGTTCTTCGGCCGCCTCGCGGAAATCGTGTCCGAATATCTGAAGAAGGGCTCGTCGGTGTACCTGGAAGGGCGCATCCGTACCCGTAAGTGGCAGGCGCAAGACGGCACCGACCGTTACTCGACGGAAATCGTCGCCGAGCAGATGCAAATGCTGGGTGGCCGCGGCGGCTCGATGGGCGGCGGCGGTGACGAAGGCGGTTATAGCCGCGGTGAGCCGTCGGAGCGAAGCGGCGGCGGTGGTGGTGGCCGTGCGGTGTCGGGTGGTGGTGCGCGTGGCGGCAGCGGTGGTGGCGGCGGCGCGAGCCGTCCGAGCGCGCCGGCTGGTGGCGGATTTGACGAGATGGATGACGATATTCCGTTCTGATTTCCCAGAATCAACGTGCAAAGATAGAACCCCGCCTTCGTGCGGGGTTTTTTGTTCTTGGCTCTGGCAGGCAGCGCGCACGAACACTGGCATGGCACGCTGATTCATAAAAGACGCGCAAGCGATCGAAATCGGGGCTACATTTTTTAGACGCCACCGTGACGCATTTTGTCCGTGGAATCGATAGCCCCGCGTGACAGCGCGGATTCCCTTTCATCTTCCGAGGGGTCATTTGACATGTCGGATGATGCCGCAGATGTCCTGATCGTCGGCGCCGGCCCGGTCGGTCTATTGCTCGCTACGGAGTTGCGACGCGACGGCGTCGAGGTGCGCCTCGTCGACCGTATGTCCACCAGGATCTTCTATTGCAAGGCGCTCGGCATTACGCCGCGCACCATCGAGATATTCGAAGACATCGGCATCGCCCGGCGCGCGATTGAGTCCGGAATATGGCTGACCGGCGTTCAAACCTGGCAGGACGGCGCCATGGTCCCGGCACGCAGCATGAATATGCCGACGGCAGGGCTGCCCTACGGCTCGTTGTCGCTCGCGCAGTTCGAAACGGAACGTCTTCTCGAGGCCGCACTCGCCGCGCATGGCGGACGGGTCGAATACGGCGTCGAGTTGACCGCCTTCGAAGAGCGCGAGGGCGCGGTCCATGCGCAACTCACGGATTCCGACGGGCAGACGCACACCCTGCGTTGCCGTTGGCTCGTGGGCTGCGATGGCGCGCACAGCAAGGTTCGCTCGACGCTCGGTTTTGCGTTCGAAGGCGGACAATACCCGCAAACATTTGCGCTCGCCGATCTCGACGTCGAGTGGGATCTGCCCCGGGGGCCGATGTATCGCTTCGAATGGAGTGCTGAGGGCCGCCCGAAAACGGCGCTCGCGGCAGTGCCGGTTCGCGGCTCGGACCGACGCTATCGGCTTTCGGTCGTCGTGCCCGAAGACAAGGCGGCGTTCGCCGATAACCCCTCACCCGATTTCGATACGATGTGCGCGCTGCTGCTGCCGGCCTTGCCCGATGACACGCGCCTCTCGTCGATGCGCTGGTCGTCGGTGTACCGTGTCAGCCATCGCATCGTGCCTGCGTATGCGCAGGGCAGTATCTTCATTGCTGGCGACGCGGCGCATATTCATCCGCCGGTGGGCGGGCAGGGTATGAATACGGGCTTGCAGGATGCGCACAATCTGGCGTGGAAGCTGTCGCTCGCGGCGAAAGGCCTCGCACAGCCTGAATTGCTCGAGAGCTATTCGGCGGAACGGCATCCCGTCGGAGTCGACGTCGTTCAGTCGACCAGCGCGGCGCTCAATGCGGTGTTCGCTCGCGAGGCGGTGACACCGGCTATGCGCGAAACCCAGTTGCTCGTCACCTATCGCGGCAGCCAAATCGTCGCCGACGAGTGTCCCGGGATGGACGCGGCGTCGCCCGCGCCCGGCGACCGGGTTCCCGAAGTGGGGGGCTTCCAGCAGACCTACGTCGGCCACGCGCAGCGCCTGCATGACCACGTCGGCCGCGGCCGACATGTCTTGCTCGGCTATATCGATTCACCCGGTGCGCAATACGACGCGTTTGTCGAGGGCGGCTCCGCGCTCGCTGCCCTGCCTGACGAGTTCGCGTCCGCGGTGCTGATCGTGGCGCCGGGATGCGATGTGCCCCGCAACGAGCGGATCACCGTGCTGACGGATGCGGCACATGAATTCGCGACGGCGTTTCGCGCCCCGAGCGGCACGGTGTGGGGCGTGCGGCCCGACGCGCATCTCGGCTGGCGTGCGAGCCATTGTTCGAAAGACGCGTTGAAGGGGTGGTTGCGGCGGTCGATACGGATCGACTGACGTGATTCGGGGCGGCGTGCGATAGTCGGGCGTCGGTCTGGAACTCCCCTAGGGATAAACCTAAGCACCACGCCAGGCATGCCTCAGCGCCCCATTTCCCACCCTTCAGCCTTATCTTCCTCAATGTCGCCTTGACATTCACTCCTTCCCCGACAATACTCAATCCATAGTTTGTACGGACAAAGTAACAAACGCAGATAAAGTCACTCGAAACAGGAGACAGGCATGGAATCAGACCTCGCAGTCAAACACCGCATACGCGCCAGTTACGGGCGCTACCTCGAAGATTTCCAGGTCGGCGATATCTACGAACACCGCCCCGGGCGCACTATTACGGAAGCCGACAACATCCACTTCTCGCTGCTGACGATGAATTTCCATCCGATGCATTGCGATGCCGCCTACGCCGCCAAGAGCGAATTCGGCCGCCTGCTGGTCAATAGCGGTCTGACGGTTGCCGTGGTGCTGGGACTCTCGGTGAACGACGTCAGCGGCAAGGCGATCGCCAACCTCGGCTGGAAAGAAATCCGTTTGACCGGTCCGGTGTTTTGCGGCGACACGATTTATGCGGAATCCGAAGTGCTCGAGAAGCGCGAATCGAAGTCGCGTCCGGGGCAGGGCATCGTCACCGTGCAAACTCGCGCGTTCAAGCAGGACGGCACACCGATCATGGACTTCGTGCGCAGCGCGCTCGTCCCGGCGCGTGGCCACGGCGTCGGCGATTGATCGACGCGTTGCCCCGCGTCAATCGCCGCATGAGCGAACTGAACGCTCGGGCAGTCTGAGAACGACCAGCAGCACATTGCGCGCATCTGCCGGCAAGAGCAGCCCGCGCGCGGATTCCGGCGGCGCCCGAACAGGCGCCACGAAGCGGCAAGCGTCAATGCGGCCGCATGCACACCAAGGAGACAAAGGTGGCTATCGGTATCGTCAACTCGGGCGCGCGACTCGATCGCCTGCCCATCGCGTCCTTTCACTGGAAGGTTCTCGGCCTCATCAGCGCGGGCGCTTTTCTCGACGCCTTCGACATCTATCTCGCCGCCGGTGCGCTCGGCGCGATGGTGAAAGCGGGCTTCTCCGATCTGAAACTGAACGCGCTATTCATTTCGGTGACGTTCTTCGGCATGCTGATCGGCGCAGGCCTGGCCGGTTATCTCGGCGACCGCTTCGGCCGCCGCTCGTCGTATCAGACCAATCTGCTGATCTTCGGCATCGCGTCGATCGCCGCGTGCTTCGTGCCGAACATGATGTGGCTGATCGTGCTCCGGCTGATCATGGGCATCGGCCTCGGCGCCGAACTCGTGGTGGCGGCGGGCACTTTGTGCGAATTCATCCCCCCGGCATCACGCGGACGCTGGACCGCGTTGCTCGCGCTCATTATCAATTCCGGATTGCTGGTGTCGACGGCGGTGGGCTACGTCGTGATCCCGCTGCTGGGTTGGCGCTATATGTTCGGGATTGCCGGCGTCGGCGCGATCATCGTGTGGGTGCTGCGGCACCGTATGCCGGAGTCGCCGCGCTGGCTCGAATCAGTGGGCCGCAGCGACGAAGCCGAGGCGACCGTTTCGGCCATCGAAAACGAGGTGCAGCGACAGAAAGGCCCGTTGCCGCCGGTCGAGCGCACCGAAAGTCTCGAAGTGCCGAAAGCGCCGTTCTCAGCACTGTTTTCGCACGCCATGCTCGGGCGAACGCTGGTCGCCATTCTCACGGCGGTCGCGGTGAATATTTCGGTGTACGGCTTTGTTGCGTGGTTGCCGACCTTCTTCGTGAAGGAAGGTCTCACCATCGTGCAATCGCTCGGCTTCACGACGCTCATGGCGTTCGGCGCACCCGGCGGCGCGTTGATCGGCTTTCTCTGCGCGGATCGTGTGGGCCGTGCGCGTGGTCTCGTGATCTTCGCGATCGCCACGATCGTGGTCGGCTTCATCTATCCGAACATGCATGCGGGTTGGGCGATCAGCAGTGTGGGCTTCGTGCTGGTCACCTGTATCTACACGGTCACCACGCTCGGCTTGTTCGCCTACATCCCTGAACTCTTTCCGACCGAACTGCGTCTGCGCGGTACCGGCACGGCGGGCGTCTGCGGCCGCGCTGCTTCGATGACCACGCCGTATCTCGCGGTGGTGCTCTACAACTCGTTCGGTGTGTCCGGCGTGCTGGCCATGGTGAGTAGCGTGCTCGGGCTGTTGGTGCTCGGCATTCTGCTGCTGCGTGTCGAAACCAATCAGCACGCGCTTGAGCGGATCTCGCCGAGCCTCGACACCGATTCCGATCCGATACCCGCTACCCAGCAAGGTTAATCCTCCATGACTTCACTCGATACCTCTGTCACGCTGTCCGATCAGTACGCGCGCTTCGGTCTGGGTCTGCAATTGCGCGACGTGCCGCGTGCGGTGCAGACGCGCGCCAAGCATCTGATTCTCGACGCCGTTGGCATTGCATTCGCGTCACGTGGTTATCCGTATGCGGATGTTGCGCTCGCCGCCTTCTCCGAACTCGGCAACGGCGCTTCGCCAGTGATCGGCTACGGCCGGCGTCTTGGCCTGCGCGACGCCGCGACGATGAACGGCGTGCTGATTCACGGTCTCGACTTCGACGACACGCATTCGCGCGGCGTCATTCACTCGACCACCAGCGCGTTGCCCTGCGTGCTCGCACTCGCCGATCGCGACGGCGTAAGCGGCGCCGATCTGTTGACCGCGTATATCGTCGCAATGGAAGTGTCGACGCGCGTGGCGTCGGCGGCCAAGGGCGGATTCCACGACGCCGGTTTTCATCCGACGGGCCTGGTGGGCGCGTTCGGCTGCGCGGTTGCCGCAGCGCGTCTGCTGCAACTGGACGAGGCTCGCGTGGCGCATGCGCAAGGCATCGTGCTTTCAATGGCGGCCGGCAGCCTCGAATTTCTCGAAGACGGCGCGTGGACCAAGCGCGCTCATCCGGGTTTCGCGGCTGCCTCGGCGATCACCGCCGCGACGCTCGCCAAACACGGCTTCACGGGTCCACGTTTGGCCTACGAAGGACGCTTCGGGCTCTACGCGAGCCACCTCGGCAAACCACTCGACTCGGCCGACCGCGAACTCGCCACCGAAGGCCTGGGCAGTTCATGGCAGATCGACGAAGTGGCGATCAAACCGCTGCCCGCGTGTCACTTCACGCATGCAGTCGCCGACGCGGCGATCGCTTTGCATCGCGAGCATCGCTTCTCGGCAGACAAGCTCGACTCGATCAAACGCGTGGTCGCGAAAGTGCCGCGCGGCACGGTGGAAATCGTCTGCGAACCGGTCGAGGCGAAGCGCAAACCGGTCACCGCCTACGACGCGCAATTCAGCGTGCCGTACATCGTCGCCACGGCGTTGCTCAAAGGCCGCTTTACGCTCGACGAACTCGAACCGGCCGCGCTCGCCGATCCAGCGGTTTTGGCGCTCGCCGAAAAAGTCGATTACGAAATCGATCCCGACACGACCTTCCCGCGCCACTACACGGGCGAAGTCGTGGTGGAGCGCAGCGACGGTTCGCGTGTCGCGCATCGCGAGGCGATCAATCGCGGTTGCGCGGACCGCCCCGTCAGCAACGACGACATCGTCGCCAAGTTCCACGCGAACGCGCAGCGCAGCATTTCCCGCAGTGAGGCCGAACAGGTCGCCCACGCCGTCTTGCAACTCGACGAACAGCGGGCCCGCGCGCTCGCCGACACGCTTGCTGGACACACCGCATCTTAAGGACGTCATCATGACCGCAACTGAACTCGACACGATGGAAAACGATCAACTGATTCTCGACATGCTGGACCGCTTTCTCGACACCGAGGTGCGGCCCTACGTTCACAAGTTCGATCACGACGATATCTATCCGGCGGAGATCGTCGAGAAGATGAAAGAGATGGGCCTGTTCGGCTGCATCATCGATCCTGAGTATGGCGGGCTGGGCCTGTCGACGCGGACCTACGCGCAGATCATCGCGCGCATCTCGCGGGTCTGGATGTCGGTGAGCGGCATCATCAATTCGCATCTGATTCTCGCGATGCTGGTGCAACGCAACGGCACGCCCGAGCAGAAGAGCAAGTATCTGCCGAAGTTCGCCACCGGCGAGTGGCGCGGCGGCATCGGCCTGACCGAGCCCGATTGCGGCACGGATCTGCAGGCGATACGCACGACCGCCAAACGCGTCGGCGACGAATACATCGTGAACGGCAACAAGACGTGGATCACCAACAGCAAGCACGGCAATACGCTGGCGCTGCTGGTAAAGACGGATACGACGGCAGAGCCGCGGCATCGTGGGATGAGTTTGTTGCTGGTGCAGAAAGGTCCAGGATTCGAAGTCAGCCGCCAACTCGAAAAGCTCGGCTACAAAGGTATCGATACCTGCGAGCTGTCGTTCAACGACTATCACGTTTCCGTGGATGCGTTGATCGGCGGCGTGGAAGGCAAGGGCTTGCAGCAGATACTCGGCGGCCTGGAACTCGGCCGGATCAATGTCGCGGCGCGCGGCGTCGGTGTCGCGCAAGCCGCGCTCGATGAATCCGTCAGCTACTCGCAGCAGCGCAAGACCTTCGGCAAGCCGATCTGCGAGCACCAGGCGATCCAGTTGAAACTCGGCGAGATGGCGACGCGCGTCGAAGCGGGGCGTTTGCTGGTCGATGCCGCCGCGCAGAAGTACGACCGCGGCGAGCGCTGCGATATGGAAGCGGGCATGGCGAAATACTTCGCCACTGAGGCCGCGCTGGAAAACAGCATCGAGGCCATGCGCATTCACGGCGCGTACGGCTATTCGAAGGAGTACAACGTCGAGCGACTGTACCGCGATGCGCCGCTCCTCACCATCGGCGAAGGCACCAACGAGATGCAACGCATCATCATCGCCAAGCAGCTGATCGAAAGGAGTCCGGTATGAGTTTGCCTCTTTCAGGCGTGCGCGTGCTCGCCATTGAACAATACGGCGCTGGGCCGTTCGCGACGCAGCATCTCGCGGACCTCGGCGCGGAGATCATCAAGATCGAGCATCCGACCAATGGCGGCGATGTCGGCCGCGCGGTGGGCCCGTATTTTTTCGGCGACGGCGATAGTCACTTTTTCGAAGCGTTCAATCGCAACAAATGCAGCCTGACGCTCGACCTGAAAAAGCCCGAAGCGCGCGCGGTGCTGCTGGACCTCGTCGCGAAGAGCGACGCGGTGTTCAATAATCTGCGCGGCGATCTGCCGGCGAAGCTCGGGCTCACCTATGAGCAACTTCGCGAGGCGAATCCGAAGATCGTGTGCGGGCATCTGTCCGCGTACGGTCGCACCGGCAGCCGCGCGGCATGGCCGGGCTACGACTATCTGATGCAGGCCGAGGCCGGCTATCTGTCGGTTACGGGCGAGCCCGATAGTCCGCCGGCGCGCTTCGGCTTGTCGATCATCGATCTGATGACGGGCACGACCGCGGCGATGGCGCTGCTCGCCGGTCTGGTCGATGCGAAGACATCGGGCAAGGGCCGCGACATCGACGTGAGTCTCTTCGACGTCGCGCTGCACAACCTCGCGTATGTCGCGACGTGGTATCTGAACGGCGGCGTGGTGACAGGGCGCGAGAACCGCTCGTCGCATCCGTCGCTCACGCCGAGCCAGTTGTACAAGACCCAGGACGGCTGGATTTTCCTGATGTGCAACAAGGAAAAGTTCTGGGGCGTGCTCGCCGAAGTGCTCGACAAACCGTCGTGGGTGACCGATCCGCGCTTTTGCAACTTTCAGGCACGCCTCGCGAATCGCGAGCTGGTGCAGACCGAACTCGACACGGTGTTATCGGGCGCGACCACGGCAACATGGCTTGAACGCTTCGGCGGCCGTGTGCCGGCGGCGCCGGTGTTCGACGTCAAGGAGGCGTTGGAGAATCCCTTCGTTGCCGAGCGCGAATGCGTGGTGAACGCCGAGCACCCGCGCTTCGGCACGGTACGCGGTGTGGCCGCGCCCGTGCGGATCGACGAGCCGCTGCCGACGCGCGCGGCGCCTGACCTCGGGCAGGACACCCAACGGTTGCTCGACGAGCTCGGCTATGGTCCGGAAAGGATAGCTTTGCTGAGAGAGGCGGGTGTGGTGCAATAAGGCCGGGCGGGCAACCGTCCGCTCTTCCACTTTTTTGCACATCGAGATGGCCACGACAGTCCTCGGGCAACAGCCGCGCTACATGCAACTGGCACAGACGCTCCTGAACGAGATTCAGGGCGGACAGTTTCCCATCGGCACGTTGCTGCCGACCGAGTTCGAGCTCTGCGAGCAGTTCGGCGCGAGCCGCTTCACGGTGCGCCAGGCGATCAAGCAACTGGAGCAGCGCGGTCTGGTGGACCGGCGGCCCGGCATCGGCACCCGCGTGAAAGCCATACAAAGCGAGACCGCGTACCGGCAGGTGATGGAGCGCCTGAGCGACCTGCACCGCTACACGTCGGACACGGAGCTGGAGATCGAGTCGACGCAAACCGTCGAGATCGACGACGCCGAACTGCTCGAGCGGCTCAGCGCGAAGCCAGGTGAGACCTGGTTGCTGGCCGAGGGCATTCGCCGTTCACCGGACAGTGTCGAGCCGATCTGTCACACGCAGGTGTATATCCATCCGGCGTTCCGCTCGTTGACAGGCCTGAGCGGCCGCACGCATGTGCCGATCTACACGCTGATCGAAAAGCAGTTCGGCGAGCAGATCGCCGAAGTGCAGCAGGAAATCCGCGCGGTCGCGCTGCCGGCGGCGTTGGCGCAACGTTTGAACGCGAAGCCGCGTTCGCCCGCGCTGTGGTTGTGCCGCCGTTATCTGAACCGGCGTGCGCAGGTGGTCGAGCTGACCATCAGCGTGCATCCGGCGGACCGCTACAGTTATTCCGAAACATTTCAACGCGACTGGCACGCCAACTAGCAGCATCGCGGCGTGTGGTTCAGGAGAGCAGGATGGACGCACGCAGCTATCTGTTCGTACCGGGCGACCGGCCCGAGCGCTTCAGCAAGGCGCTCGACACGGGCGCCGACGCGGTGGTGATCGATCTCGAAGACGCGGTTGCGCCGGCGGCGAAGCTCGCCGCGCGCGATGGCCTGCAACGCTGGCTGTCGACTGCGGATCCCGCGCGGCTCATCGTCCGCGTCAACGCGGTGGGCACACCGTGGCATGTCGCCGATGTGGAGATGGTGCGGGCCTCGGGCATTGCCACGTTGATGCTGCCTAAGTCGGACAGCGCGCAGCAACTCGCCGACGTCGCCGGGCGGCTGCCAGCGGCGATGCGCATCGTGGCGCTCATCGAAACGGTCGCGGGTGTGGTGGCGATGCGGGAAATCGCCGCCGTGCCGTCGGTCACGCGGCTTGCGTTCGGCACCGTCGATTTTTGCGGCGATGCCGGCATTGAAGGACTCGGCGTCGAACTGAATTACGTACGCTCGCAGATGGTGATCGAATCGCGCTATGCGGGCCTCGCCGCGCCGGTCGATGGCGTGACGCTGGAGCTGGACGATCTCGCCCGCCTGACGGAGCACGTGGCCGCCGCGCGGCGCTTCGGCTTCGGCGGCAAGCTGTGCATACACCCGCGGCAGGTGGATCCGGTCAACAGCGGTTTCGCGCCCAGCGAGGACGAGCGGCGTTGGGCGGCGCGTGTTCTCGCGGCGTGTCGCGAGCATCCGGAAGGCGCGTTCGCGGTGGACGGCAAACTGGTCGACCGGCCGGTCATCGAGCGGGCGAAGAGGATTGCTGAATTCGACACGCTCACGCGGTGATGGTGCGCCGGTTCGGCCCGGCGGCAAGGCAAGCCATGCTTACCGGCGCAAATGGTCCAACGCGTCCCTCATGGGCACACTGGAGATGACAATCGGCCCCGTAAACGGCGTATCCAGGTCGACGATCACATAGATCGCGGAAGCAATCGACACCGCGCCGAGCAAAATCGTGACCAGCGCCAGCGCGTTGCGCGGCGCGATCAGGCCGAAACTCAGAAAGATCACGGCCAGCCAGAAGGTCAGTGTCTTGAGGAACGGCTGGGAAATCGAGCTGTGCGCTTCCTCGATGATCTTCCACCGCGCGTCCACCACGCGCCGGTATTGCACCAATCCGTCGTCGAGCGCGCGTTGCTGTAATGGATCGTGGGTCCGCAGTTGCCGTAACTCCCTGCCCACGGCGGTCAGCATATCGCCGAGCCGCACGTTCTCCAGTTTCTGCGAGTTGTCCTGCGATCCGATGTCTTTGGGATATTCGCCGGTGGGCGGGGTTTCGCCGGGCCACGTCGAGGCAATCGCCGCCGCCGTGTACTGGCGCAACAGGTGCCGGGCCGGATCGGTATCCGCGCCGTATTGGCGCAAGGTCGTGTCGAACTCGATCAGATCGGCCGCGTAGGCGCGCAAATCATTGGAAGCCGTGTCGAAGCTGGACTTCGCGGATGCCGTCATCAAGCCGAGTACCAGCGCGGCGAACGTCACCAGCATGCCGATCACCAGCTGGATCAACTGCACGGTTTCATGCGCCTTGTGCTCTTCAGGCAACAGCGGCCGCACCCACACGCCCACGCCGGTCGCGATCAGCAAGAGAGCGAAAATCACCACGGTCGAACCGACTTCGGACATACGCATGCTCCGTAGACGCACCCTTGCCACTTTCCATCAACCGCCGCCCGCCGAAAACCCGGGTAGTCCCGCAACGATCGGCGCGTATCACCGGCCTCATCCGCTTGAATTTTGATGTAACACAACGGCGTGGGCATCGACTATCAAGTTTTTGCTGATCGCGCCGTAGTCCTTACATGTGGCATTCGCTTAAATCAAGACAATAGTTGCGGACCTGGCCGAGTGAGCTTGGGCGCAGCGCGCGTGGCCGAGATTTTTGATGAACATCCGGTCAGGCAGCCCAACGGAGACACGCCCAATGTTGAAAAATCTGTCGATTCGCACCTGTCTGACCATGATGATCGGATTTTTCGGCATCGTGTTGCTGGTCGGCGCCGCCGCCGGCCTGCTGTCGCTGCGCTCGAGCAACGCCTCGCTGCAGCAGATGTACACCGTGGACACGCCGGCAGTCGCCGACCTCGAAGGCAGCGCCGGACAGCTATTGCGCCTGCGTCTCGCGCTGGCGACGTATGCCTCGCTCGTCGATCTCAACGATCAGGATGGCGCGAACGCCGTGCTCAAGCGTTTCGATCAGTACCAGAAAGGATCGAACGACCGTCTTGCCCACTATGTGAGCCGCGCGAGCACGGACGCCGACGAACAGCGCCTCATCAAGGACATGCAGGACAAGCGCGATACCTTCCTGCACGAAGGCGTCGATCCGGCGCTCGCCGCGCTCAAGTCCGGCGACAAGACCACCTTCCAGCAATTGCAGGCGCACAAGCTGCCGTCGCTCTACAGCGCCTATGAAAAGGCGATGCTCACGCTCGAACAGTTGCAGATCGATCACGGCGCGCAACGCTATCAGGATGCGCAGGATCTGTTCTACGCGATCTGTATTGCGGTGGCGATCGGCATGGTCGTGTCGCTGCTCGGTTCGTTGATCGGCCGCGCGGTGCTGGTGCGCGCGATTGTCAGTCCGGTCGACGCCACCATTGCGCAGTTTCAGCGCATTGCCAATGGCGACCTCACTGGTCAGATCGTCGTGGCCAGCAATAACGAAATGGGCCGTCTCGCGGCCGCGTTGCGCAAGATGCAGGAATCGCTGATCGCGACAGTGAATTCGGTGCGGCAAGGCACGGAATCCATCGACACCGGCGTGAGCGAGATTGCCGCGGGCAACACCGATCTGTCGCAACGTACCGAAGAGCAGGCCGCCTCGCTCGAAGAAACGGCGGCGAGCATCGAACAGCTCACCTCGACGGTCAAGCAGACTGCCGACAACGCGAAGCAGGCCAGCTCGCTCGCGCAGGGCGCATCCAGTCTGGCCGCGCAAGGCGGCGATCTGACGGAGCAGGTGGTGGGCACGATGCATGGCATCGTCGACGATTCGCGGCGCATTGCCGACATTGTCGGCGTGATCGAAGGGATCGCGTTTCAGACCAATATTCTCGCGCTGAATGCGGCAGTCGAAGCCGCGCGCGCCGGTGAGCAGGGACGCGGCTTCGCGGTGGTGGCGAGCGAAGTGCGCTCGCTCGCGCAGCGCAGCGCGGCAGCGGCGAAGGAGATCAAGGGTTTGATCGACGAATCGACGGCGCGTGTGCAGGCCGGTTCGCAACTGGTACAACGCTCTGGCTCGACGATGACCGAGATCGTCGACGCGATCGCGCGCGTGAGTTCGATCATGGGTGAAATCGCGGCGGCCGCGACCGAGCAGAGCACCGGCATCGATCAGGTCAATCTCGCGGTTGCGCAGATGGACGAGGTGACTCAGCAAAATGCGGCGCTGGTCGAAGAGGCCGCGGCGGCGGCGAGTTCGCTGGAAGAGCAGGCGCGGCGACTGACTTCCGCCGTGTCGGTGTTCCAGACCGGCAGCGGCGCAGGTTCGTCGTCCGCGCATGGCGGACGGCGCGGCGGTTCAGTCGCCGCGCCGGGAACCACGCATGCAGGCGAGTTCGCAACGGCTTGAGATCGGCGGTTGTGTTGCGAGACGGCGTGTCGAGTCGTTGGGACGAGTCGCGCGGCACGCGCAAAGCGTCCGCTACTGCATGGCCGCATAGTATTTCGCCACACTGTCGATCTCGGCGGGCGTCATCTGCCGTGCGACGTTGCGCATCTGTTCGTTGATGTCGTTGTGTCTTGCGCCGGAAGCAAAGGCGCGTAACTGCGCCGCCAGATAGATCGACGACTGTCCGCCCAGCCACGGCGCCGCGCCCTTGCGATCGAGCTGCCCGTGGCATGCCGCGCAAGGCGCGATATTGCGCTGCGGATCGCCCTGCATGGCCAGCTTCACGGCATTCGCGTCCGGTTCCACACCGGTGGGCAGTGTCTGCGCTCCCGGCGCTCGTGGCAGCGATGCGTAATAAGCCGCCAGATCGTGCAGATCCTGGTCGCTGCGCGCTGCGATGATCGGTTGCATGATCGCGTTCTGGCGCACGCCGTTCTGGTAGTCGCGCAATTCTTTATAGATCACGTCGGCATATTGCCCGGCCAGCGCGGGCGCCGTCACCTGCACCGTGCCCAGCACGCCGTGACACATCGAGCAATTTTGCGTCGCGATCGTCGCGCCGCGGCCGATCGAATTCGCGTCGGCTCGCGCGCGCCGCAAAGGCGGCAAAACCACCACTTCGCTCGGTGCCGGGCCGGTGAGATTGGCGCCGCCGTACCAGCTCGACGGCGCGCCCGCGGCGCTGCAGATCGTCGCCCATAAGCCGCGGTCGCCGAAGGCGTTGCTCGCCGAAGGCAGCCAGATAAAGCCGATCAGTATCGACACGACGGCAATCGCAAGCGTGCCGCCCACGCTCACCGTGAACCACGGGTTGCGCAAGCTGAAGACGCGTTCCTGGTTCATCGCTGCGCTCCGACGACGACTGCCGGCACGGACGTCTGCGGCAATCTGAGCAACTGCACGATCGGCACACTGTAGTTGACGACCGTGAGGCCGATCATCAACGCCACCCACAAACCGAAGCTGTTGAGCGCGGCCGGCACGCGCTCCACCGGCTGTGCCGCGCTCGCGAAGCGGAAGCTCTGCTGCTGCACCACCGGGCCGAATTGCGACTTGGCAAGGATGTAGATGAACAGCACGCCGGATACCACGAGGATCAATCCGCCCACCGCCGACATGCCGACCCAGAACGCTTGCGACTGCATGCCCGGCGTGTTGTAGTCGTAGTAGGCCATGCGGCGCGGCGCACCGAGCAGGCCGACGTAATGCCACGGCAGCGTCACGACCATCATGCCGATGAACCACAGCCACAGTTGCGTACGCACCAGCTTGACCGACGCGAGGGCCCGGCCGGTCAGTTGCGGCCACAGTTCATAGGCGATCGCGAAGTACATGATGACGATCGCGCCGCCGAAGATCAGATGGAAGTGGCCGGTCACCCACTGCGTGTTGTGCACGGTCGAGTTCAGCTGGTAGCTCATGTTGATCAGCCCGCCCGCGCCGCCGAGTCCGAGCATCACGAACGAGAACGCGATCACGAGCATCATCGGATTTTGCCAGGGCAGTGCGCCTATCCAGCCGAAGGCGCCCTTGCCGCCGCGCAGTCGGCCGGCGATTTCGACGGACGCGCAGATCGTGAACACCGTCAGCAGCGTCGGCACCGACACCATGCCGGTGAAGACCGCATGCAGGAACTTGAAGCCGGAGCCGACCTGAGGATCGGCGAACAGGTGGTGAATGCCGATCGGCATCGCGAAGACGAGGAACAGGATGAACGACACGCGCGCCATCGAATCGCTATAGAGCCGTCCGCCGATCGCGCGCGGCACCAGCGTGTAGTAGGCGATATAAGCGGGGATCAGCCAGAAGTAGACGATCGCGTGCAGCGTCCACGAGAACAGGATGCGCGAGAGGCCGGCGTCGATCGTGTTG
Source organism: Paraburkholderia sp. RL17-381-BIF-C (assembly GCF_046026435.1). Lineage (NCBI taxonomy): Bacteria > Pseudomonadati > Pseudomonadota > Betaproteobacteria > Burkholderiales > Burkholderiaceae > Paraburkholderia > Paraburkholderia sp. RL17-381-BIF-C. The sequence continues at coordinate 56,698 of NZ_JARESX010000035.1, forward strand.
GTGAGGCCGAATGCGACCGGCAGGATCTGGAACAGGATTTCCAGCGCCGCGCCGACAGCGGTCCAGGCCCACAGATACGCGCCCGCCACGTTGGCGAACATGGCGAGCGGCACCGGCTTGCCCGGATTGGCGCGCTTCCAGATGCGCAGGTTCACATGCATCAGCGCGACCCAGATCCACGAGCCGACCACCACCAGCACCACGCCGAGGTAATAGAAGGGACTGCCGATCATCGGTGGATAGAAGGTGTAGAGCACCGAGGCCTGGCCGAGCGCCACGGGCACCATTGCCATCACCGCGCCGATTGCCAGCATGATGAAGGCGGCCCACGCCCATTTGAGACCGACGAGGCGCTGCGCGAGCGCGAGTTCGACGATCGCGTAGCCGAAACCCATCGACACCAGCGTGGGCAGCACATAAGCCATCACGGAGCCGTGCGCGGTTACCGAACGATAGTAAAGCTCGGGGTCGCCGACCCACGGCACCAGCGGGCTGCGCACCAGCATCTGCCAGGCGCCGAGCAGCAGCGCGATCAGAAACGCAATGAAGGCGAGCCAGAAATGCGCGAGAACGAGTCGCTTAGCGTGAAACACAGCTCAGCCTCCGTGATTGTCGGGCCTGCTCGAAGAAGATGGCTTTGTCGATGACTTTCACGTGCGCCCACATGGTCTGATGCCCAAAGCCGCAGAACTCGTGGCACGGCATGGTGTGATCGGCAGGCGTGTCGAAGCGCGTGTTCAGTGTGGCGACATAGCCGGGCACGACCATCGTGTTGATGTTGGTGTCGGTGACGAGCAGGCCGTGTACGACATCGGCGCTGGTGGTGCGGATCGTGATCGGCGTGTCGGCTGGCACCAGCAGGCATTGCGGCGTGAACGAGTATTGCTGCGCGATGAAGCGCACGACCACCGAGCCGTCCGGCTCGACCGCACTGCCCAGATTGTCTTCGACGAATTCGCCGGACAGTTGCAGGCGTGATGGATCGATCGTTTCGACGCGCGAGGGCGGCATCATCGCCCAATGCAGTCCCGAATACACGATCACGACCAGCATCAGAACGATCAGCGCGACGGCGAAAATGGCCCAGCGGCGCTCGGCGCGCAAGGCGACCGCGTGGCCGCCCGATTGGTGGTTGGAATCGGTCGACATGATCAGTGAACCACGCCGCGCGGCAGAAACACGAGAAAGTAGAAGCCGAACCAGATCGCCATGACGATCAGCGTGGCGACGCCGGCGAGAGCGATCGCGCCATGCGGGCCGGCCGCGACGACGCGTTCCACTTCTTTGTCCGTCGGCGGGGCCGCGCTACCGGTATCGTTTGCTTCCATCTGAAGGCTCTCCAGTGCGGCGGTTCAGTGCAACGGCGCGTTGCGCAACGCGTTGACGTCGCGGGACGTCACGGGCTGACCGTGATTGCCCCACGCCGTGCGGATATAGGTGACCACGGCGGCGGCGTCGGTGTCGTTCAGTTCCTGACCGAAAGGCGGCATGCCGTACGGTTCAGGATTGCGCATCGTGCCCGGCGGGAAACCGCCATTGAGCACGATGCGAATCGGATTGACCGAAGAGTCCATTTCGATCGACTGGTTGCCGGCGAGCGGCGGATAGTGTTGCAGCTTGCCTTCGCCCTTTTCGCCGTGGCAGATCGCGCATTTGTCGGCGTAGATTTTTTCGCCGAGCGCGAACACGTTGGTGTTGGTCGGCGCCGACGGACCGGTCTTGCGGCCGCTCTTGTCGGGCAAGGATTTCAGATAAACCGCCATCGCCTTGATATCGTCTTCCGTCATGTACTGGAGGCTGTGGTACGTGACTTCGGCCATTGGGCCGTACACCGCGCCGCGATCGGAAATGCCCGCTTGTAGCAGATCGACGATGTCTTTGGTGCTCCAGTCGCCGAGGCCGCCGTCCTTGTCCGAGGTCAGCGAAGGCGCGTACCAGTTCTGTACGGGAATCAGGCCGCCCGCGAACTGTTCGCTCTGCGACGAGCCGCCGAGCATGTTGATCTTGGTGTGGCACATCGTGCAGTGCCCGAGCCCTTCGACCAGATACGCGCCGCGGTTCCATTCGACCGATTTGGTCGGATCGGGCTGGAATTCGCCTTCGCGGAAATACAGCGTGCGCCAGCCGTACAGCAGGTTGCGCTGATTGAACGGGAAGCGCAGCGTGTGTTTGTGATTCGGCTCACGCACCGGCGTGACGGTCCGCAGATAGGCGAAGATCGCGTCCGAGTCCTCGCGCGTGACCTTGGTGTATTGAGCGATCGGCATTGCCGGATAAATCAGCGTGCCGTCCGGCGTGCGGCCGGTGCGCATCATCTTGAAGAACGCGTCCTGGCTCCAGGTGCCGATGCCGTATTGCGCGTCCGGCGTGATGTTCGGCGAATACAGCGTGCCGAACGGCGTTTCCATGGCAAGGCCGCCCGCGAACAGTTTGCCGCGCGGCGCGGTGTGGCAGGCCACGCAGTCGCCCGCGCGCGCCAGATACTCGCCGCGTTTGACGATGTCGGGGCGCGTGTCGGCGGCACCGCCCGGCGCGGACGTTGTCGCGGTGTCGGCGGCGCGTGCTTCGGCGATGAGGGGCGTATGCGATACGTGCAGAAGCGCGGCGCTGCCCGTGAGGATCAGGCCGGCGGCCAAGAGACCTGACGCGAACGGCGCATGCGCGCCTCGGCCCTTCGTCATGGCGAGCACAGTGGTGAACAGCGCGGTGCGCAGCGCGCGGAACGAGCCCGGAGAGCGAAGTGTCGGCTTCATTGCGGTTGGCTCCCGCATGCGAGAGGCAGCCGCTCGCCGGACGCCGGTGCGGGCCGCGGATCGGCCGGACGCGGCTGGCGCGCGAGCCAGCTCGATACCGCGGTAATGTCCTTGTCGTTGAGCTTGACCGCGATCGAATGCATGCAGTCCGGCGCGAGCGCGTGCCGCGTGCCCGAGCGCCAGGTACCCATCTGTCCGGCGATATAACTCGCGTGCAAACCGAGCAGACCAGGAATGCCCGGCTGCGTCCCGGTCATGCGCGCACCGTGGCACGCAATGCACGCCGGTATCTTGCGGGCGGGGTCGCCCTGCGTGACGAGGCGCTGTCCGGCGGCGAGCACTGCCGGCGCGACGGCGCTTTGATCGGCGTTGGGGTACGGCGGTTGCAGATCGGCGAAATACTGGCTGATCTTGCGCAGGTAGTCGTCGGGCAGGAAGGCGAGCAGATAGCCCATTGGGGGATATGTGCGGCCGCCGTCGCGAAACGCGGTCAACTGATTGAACAGATATTCGGCCGGCTTGCCGGCAATGCGCGGAAAGTAATCGTTGTTCAGGCCCTGGCCCTGCACGCCGTGACAGGAGGTGCAGGCGCGCACGCGTTCGTCCATGGCCGAGGGCATGGCGCTGGACGCGTCGGTGGCGGCGAGCGCCACGCCTCTCCACATAACGTAAAGCACTAACAGAACAGACGATCCGATAGTTCTATGATGCACGCCAGGCCTCTATTGGGAACGTTCTTTCTTCTCGATTATTTCTCGCGCATTCGCTCGCGGATTGGCTCCTGAATCCACGGACGGTGTGTGGCAACTCCGTCAGTTGTTTTTGTATAACGAGTGCGAAAACAGCAAATCGAAAACGGACTTATTCTGAATGGCGAGTGTTGATTTGCTACGGCGATGCGATTGCTTTTTAAAACAACGATCTGCCTGAATGCGCCAGTGGGTGGCGGCTTTCGGGCTGCGGGAATTAACGCTTGAAACGTTCAGCAGCGTGTACGAGGTTGCAGGAATTCATTCGGCGCGTCAATAGCAAACAAAAGCTAATTTGACCAAACACCTGTTCATGATAGGCGTCGACCAGGGGGCTTTCAACGTTTCATTGCAAATCGCCGCGTGCTTCGACGTTATCGCGCGAATGTGATTGTTTGATGATGGAACACGTGCTTGAGCGACACGCCTTGGACCTCCTGCAAGCGTGGTCAACTGAAGAGCCGCAGCAAGGCCGTGCGCGCATTGCTCACGCGTTCGCTTTCGCCGATTCGTCCGGGCAACAGATGAAACTCCACGGCAGGCAGCGCGGGCAAGCCGACGCTCGCCGGGCAGGCCACGACGCCGCCGCCGACCGATGATTCGTTCAGGCAGGAAATGCCGAGCCCCGCCTTCAGTGCGAGTTGCAAGCCTGCCACGCCGGAGGCGGAGTGCGACACCACGTAGGGCACTTTGTGTTCGTCGAGCAACTTCACGACGAAACGCTGCAACTGGCAACTCGACGGCAGCAACACGAGCGAATAAGGCGTGGCCGGCCGCGGACCTGAATCCGCCGCGCTCACCCAGAGCAGTTTTTCGCGCCGCACAACCGTGCTCGGCGCAGCGTTGCGCCGGCCGGTGGCGCGCGAGTTATCCGTGACGAGCCGCAGCGAGAGACCAATGTCGAACGACGCATCGTCGCCTGCATAGCTGTCGATCACCGCACTCGGCAACACGGTGACGTGCAGCTTCAGGCGCGGATGCTGTTCCGAAAACGTTTTGAGAATGCGCGCGATGTCGTGCGGACGGTAGTAGTCCGTGATGGCGATGCGCAACTCGCCGTCCAGCGAGCGGCCTTGGAGATCGTCGAACGCGGCTTCGCTCATGGCGATGATGCGCCGCGCGTGGTCGAGCAGGCGGCTGCCGGCCGGCGTGGCGCTGACGCCTTGCTTGCTGCGTATGAAGAGCGGCTGGCCGGCGCGTTCCTCCAGTTTCTTCAACTGCTCGCTGACGGAAGACTGCGACAGGAATACGCGCTCCGCGCCCGCCGAGACACTGCCCGATTCGGCGACGGCGACGAAGGTTCGCAACTGGGTCAGGTCGAATCCACGCTGGCTCATGATTCGGTATATCCGATGGAAGTCATCTAAAATTCCGGCTTTTCCGATAGAAAGCCCAGCCGTAGCATACCTCCAGATTCTTTGCGGAGGGTGGAATGGGAAACGAATCAATGGCAGCCGTAGGGCTATCCGGCAGGCGTTCGGCAAGCCACAGGTGGAAGGTGCTCGGGGTCGGTTTCGCTGCGAACGCGAGCTTTTCCGCGGCATTTTCGGGAATTCCGACGACGGCGGTTTTCTTGCGCTCGGGCTATCACCTGGGCAACGACGGTCTGGGTCTCGTGCTCGGCATGTTGGGCCTCGGCATCGCGGTCAGCGAGTTGCCATGGGGACTGCTGACCGATCGCTGGGGCGACCGGCGTGTCCTGTTGCTCGGACTGCTTTCGACCGCTGCCGCGCTCGCCGGCCTCGCGTTGTTCGTCGTGCCGTCCGGTACGCACATACCGGGCGTGAGCACGCTCGCGCTTGGCCTGTTGCTGGTTGGACTGTTCGGCGGCAGCGTGAACGGTTCGAGCGGCCGCGCAGTGATGGCCTGGTTTCGCGAAGGTGAGCGCGGCCTCGCCATGAGTATTCGCCAGACCGCGGTGCCTGCGGGCGGCGGCCTCGGCGCACTGCTGCTGCCAGTGCTCGCGTCGCGTTATGGCTTTGCGAGCGCATATACCGTCCTGGCGCTCGCCTGTGCGATCACGGCGGGGTTCGCATGGCGCTGGCTGCATGAACCTGCTCATACCGATTCGGAAGGCGCACGCGAAGTCGATGACACGGCGGCGAATGGCATGCGCAACAGCGTCTCGCCGTTGCGCGACATCGGCATCTGGCGCGTGGCGCTCGGCGCTGGAGCGCTGTGCGTGCCGCAACTCGCCGTCGTCACGTTCGGGACGGTGTTTCTTCACGATTTCAGCCGCGCCGGCGTCATGGCGATCAGCGTGACGATGGCTGCGGTGCAAACGGGCGCCGCGATCGCGCGGGTCTGGAGTGGCGCGTGGACCGACCGGCGCGGCAATCGGCGGAACTACATGCGCGCCTGCAGTTTGCTGACGGCGGTGTTGTTCGCCTCGCTCGCGTTACTGACCGGCCTCGCCGGCATGCATCACGCGACGCTGACAGCGGTATTCGCGCTGATGGTCGTGCTGGGCGGTGTGAGCGCGTCGGCATGGCACGGCGTGGCCTTTACGGAACTCGCCACGCTGGCAGGGACGAACCGCGCCGGCACGGCGCTGGCGATCGGCAACACGTGTGTCTTTCTCACGCTGTTCGTGACGCCGCTGGTAATACCGCTGCTGTTGACGATAGGTTCGTGGCCGATAGTGTGGGCAGTAGCCAGCGTGTGCGCATTGATCGCGTTCCCGGTATTTCCGCGCGCGGCGCGTGAAAGCAAGGCGAGGGCACCGCGCGCCTGCGACGCAATCTGACGAGGCGCGGCGCCGCTCGGTAATAAGGCGGTTGCCGCGGGGCGGCTGCCGCGCTTTTTGTCATGCCGTTGGGCGGCGTGTGGACACGCCTGCGATGAGTGGTTGCACCGTCGAATTCCGGCCGGAATGGGTTCCGTTGTGAAAGTAAAAAATATTCATTTTGCGTAGTTATTCTTTTCTTCTTTGATAAATCCGCATTGGTAATTGGTTTTTCTACAGGATTCGGAGCGCTCCGATTTTCGTGGAGTTGTAGTGGTGATTTTATGGCCGCCTTGACACGCGAAGCGTCGTCAAGGGGCCGTCAAAGAATAGGTAAAGTGTGTCAGATTTTTTCTGCGCATTTGAAAATAATCCTACAACAAACGAGAGAAAATCCTGGTGAACCTTCGAATTATCCTGGCGGACGATCATCCCTTCGTTCTGCTTGGCATCCGTGCGACTTTAAAAATGCATGCCGGTGTCACCATCGTCGACGAAGCGACGAATGCCGTTTCGCTGCTCGAACGCTTGCGGAACACACCCTGCGATGTGCTCGTCACCGATCTCGCCATGCCGGAGCGCTCGGGCGCCGTCGACGACGGCCTCGATCTCGTCCGGCGAATCCGTTGCGACTGGCCGCAGCTGCGCATCGTGGTGATGACAACGCTGACGAATGCCGCGATCCTTCGCGCCATTGTGTCGGACGGCGCCGTGAGCATGCTCGGCAAGGCGGAGTCGATGCACGAGCTTTGGCAGGCGATTGCCACGACTCGGCACGGTGAGGCCTACCTCGGGCGTTCCATCGTCGAAGCGCTCGCGCGCCCGCAGGAGTTTGCGTGTGAACGCCCGGCGCCGCCGCGTCTATCAGGCGTTCAGGCCAAAGTCGTCAGGCTGCTGGTGGACGGCCAGTCGATCGCTGAAATTGCAGCGGCGCTCGGCTGTCATCGTCGCACGGTCAGCAGACAGAAACGCGAGGCAATGACCAAGCTCGGAGTTGCCAACGATCCAGGTCTTTTTTCTCACGTGCGCGCATATGGAATTCCTGGTTTTGAATCGTATATCTAAGCAATTTACTTTTTAAATCGAATGCGGTGGTTTCGGAGCGATCTTATGTTTATTTTCTGAAAAATGTTTAATGATCGGCACGAGAGCTGGTTTTACTGAAAAGGGCGGCAGTCAATCAAGGTACGGAGGAAAAATAGAAGATGCGCGACACCGCTGAGGTAAGCACGCCCATTCGAGCCATCATTGCGGACGATCATCCACTGGTGCTGCTGGCGATCGAGAATCTGATGGGCGGTTATCCGAATATGGAGATTGTCGGTCGCGCGGCCGATGCGACCGAACTCTTCACGGAAGTCGACCGTGGTTCATGCGATCTGGTGCTCATGGACCTCTACATGCCGGGCGGTTCGGATGGCAGCGGACTGGAAGTCGTCAGGCAGTTCAAGATGCGCTACCCCGACATCGCGCTCGTCGTGCTCACCATGGAAACCGAGGCAGCCGAACTGCAAAAGGTGATTTCGCTCGGCGCCGACGCATTGGTGAGCAAGCGCGACCGGATCGATCTGATTCACGTGGCCGTCGTTACGGCGTTGGCGCGCGAGTGTTACGTCGGGCCGGCGGTGCGCGCGCTGATCGCCGACGCAACGGTGACCCAGCGGCTCGACTTTGTCCGGCAAATGCTGTCGCGCCGCGAACTCGAAGTGTTCACCCAATACGCGTCAGGATTTGGCGTGACCGAGATCGCCGCCCGTTTGGGGCGCAGTGTCAAAACGATCAGCGCGCAGAAGTGCACCGCCATGCGCAAGCTCGCGCTGCACAGCGACGCGGAACTGTTCCGCTTCGCCGTCGAGTACGGGGTGATTCCCGAGGAGCGCGTGCAGAACCGGTGACGAGCCGGCCGCGTGTCGCGCCTTGGCGTGACGAAAACAAGATGCATTGGCATCGCCCGGGGAAGCACAACGCGTGCGGGGCATGCCAGTCGATAAGACAACAAGAAGATGAGACAAAAGATTCGCGTCATCGTCGCGGACGATCACGACTGCGTTCGTGTCGGCGTCAAGCAAATGTTGCAAACCGTCCCGCACATCGAGTTTGTCGGCGAAGCGGCCGACACGCATGGCCTCGCTGAATTACTCGACGCTTATGCATGCGACGTGGTCGTTTCGGATATCAACATGCCGGGCATTCACGGCGGCAGCAACGCGGTGTCTTTTCTGCGCCGCCTGTTGCGGGGCCGGCCGCGTCCGTGCGTCGTCGTGCTGACCATGATCTGCCATGCGCACATGCTTACCGGCCTTTTGCACATCGGCGTGGGCGGTATCGTCGATAAACGTGAAACCGTCACCGCCTTGCTCGACGCAATCGAGGCGGCGATTGCCGGCCGCGTCTATCTGTCGGAGCATGCGCGCGCCGCAATCGAAACGGCGGATGCGCCGCCGCAGCTTCGCGCCGGTGTGCTGAGCGCGCGCGAGTGGGAAATCTTCCAGCTCTATGTGCAAGGTCTCGCTGTCCACGAGATCGCAGTGCGTTTGCAGCGCAGCGGCAAAACGATCAGTACACAGAAACGTACTGCTATGCGCAAGCTTGGGCTGGAAACGGAAGCCGACCTGATCGACTACGCGCGCCAAATCGGATTGACCTGAAACGCGGGCGGCGTATTGCATCGCGTCGTTGGCAGCTGTTTTTAGAGAACACCGAATTTAGGAGTGTTCCGATTGGTTGCGAGACATTGCCGCCTCATAGTTCTGAGTTCACTGCGGCTTTATTCGATGCTCCCGTGACGAAAGCAGTCATTTCGTTAAGCTGAGCAATGCCCGAGCCGAGCGAATTCAGGCAGATGTCTTATGGCAATCGCGCAGGGCCGTCTGCCTCATGGACAGAAACAGGAGGCGGCATGGTTGCATTAGGTAAGCGGTTGTTGGTGGAGAGTGCGGGAACGGCATGGCTCGTGTTCGTCGGCTGCGGCAGCATTGTGCTGAACGTCGGCGCGATCCAGCAGGCGGGCGGCGTGCTGGAAGCGGCGTTGGCATTCGGCCTCGCACTCGCCACGGCCAGCTACTGCATGGGCAGCCTGTCCGGCGGTCATTTCAATCCCGCTGTCACCGTAGGCTTTACCGTCGCACAGCGTTTCCCGGTCAGGGATTTGCTTCCCTACATTGCCTCGCAGATTCTCGGCGCGATCGTTGCCGCAGCATTCCTCCTTTACGTGGCGGGCGGCCGTCCCGGTTTCGATCTGCGCGCAAGCGAGTTCGCGGCAAATGGCTTCGGCGACCATTCTCCCGCTGACTATCAATTGCATTCGGCGCTGGCCATCGAGTTCGTGCTGTCCTTCTGCTTTGTCATGGCCAACCTCATGATCGCCCGCCGGCACGACGTGCAGCCGCTCGCGCCGCTGGTGCTCGGCGCCTGTCTGGCGCTCGTCTACCTGGTGTCGATCCCGGTCACCAACGGTTCCGTCAATCCCGCCCGTTCCACGGCGCAAGCCTTGTTCGTCGGAGACTGGGCGCTGGATCAACTCTGGCTGTTCTGGGCTGCGCCGCTGTCGGGGGGCATCACTGCCGGCGCGTTGTTCTCGTATCTGCACGGCAAGCCCGAGCACGGTAGCGCCGGGCTTGCCGATGGGCAAGGCGAAGTCGTCTGAGTGTTGCCGGGCGCCATCATCGTGTCTGCCGTCAATTTCCCGCCAAACGTTGCAATGAGGCGCACGCTCGAACGCGTGTGGCTTGGTCTGCTCGTATGGGCGTTGTTTGTCGCCACCCAAACGGCAGCCGCCGCCCAACTGTTCGACAACCGTTCGAACAGCCAGAGCGTTGCCGCTTTTCCCGCGAAACTGACCATCGGGGTTCTCGCGGGCGGCTGGCTGCCGCTCGACGCGTTGCAAGGCGGACGCCTCACCGGCATGAGCGTCGACTATCTGCGCGCGCTCGTCGGGCCGAATGTCGTTATCGAAGCCAAGGCGTTTCCGGATGTGCCGCAATTGCTTGCCGCGGCCTGCGCCGGTGAGGTCGACCTGTTGACGAGCGTTGCCCGCACGCCGGAACGCGAGCGGTGCCTGAGTTTTACCGCACCGTATTTCCGTTCTTCGTCGTCGGCAGTGGTTCGCCGTGACGGTGACAGCTACGCGAGTCCCGCTCAGATTGCCGGAGCACGTATCGCGATAGAAAAGGGTTTTGCGCTCGAGCGGGTGGCACGCGAGCGCTTTCCTCATGCGCAGATCAGCGTGTTCGCCACGACGCATGCCGCACTCTCGGCGGTGGTCCGGGGCGACGCCGACGTTTATCTCGGCTTCACGCCGGCTGTGCAATATGCGTTGGCTACGGAGGAGTTCCGTGGTTTGCACGTGGCCTTCGAGGAAAGCAGCCGGACAGCCAATCTGCGCTTCGCGGTGCCACGGAGCCGCGCCACGCTGCGCGACCAGCTCGACGAGGCGCTCGCCTCGCTGAACCCGGCCGACGACGCGGCGATTCGCGTGCGCTGGCTATCCGGCAACTTCGACGCGAAGCCCGTGCCCGTTGCGCCGCGTCTCGTGCTGACGCCGCAGGAGCAGGCCTGGCTTCGTTCGTTGCCGCCGTTGCAGATTGGCTTTGATAACGGCTGGTCCCCGTTCAGTTATGTCGACAGTTCCGGTCAACCGGCCGGTATTGCCGCCGACTATCTGGCGTATCTGAGCCGCACGCTCGGCGTCGTGATCAACCGCGCCCGCACGGCCGACTGGCCCGCCGCTATCGAAGCCTTTCAGCACGGCGAACTGGCGATGCTCGCCACGGCCTCGATTCACGATCCGCGACTCAAGCGGGCGCGCCATACCCTTGCATACGAAAGCTATCCACTGGTGATCGTCGGGCGTGAGAACGAGCCGGCGGCCAGATCCCTGAATGATTTCGCGTCACGGCGCATTGTCGTTTCGTCGCACGTTGCCGGTTCAATTCCGCTTGCATTCGAGCGCATTCCGGCGGACCACGTTGCAATCGCGCCCAGTCTCGACGACGCGCTCAGGATGGTCGAGGCCGGCGAGGCGGACGTGCTGGTCGGCAATGTGGCCGCTATCGACATCCTGCTCAAGCAGCGTTACGACGGTGTCCTGAAGATCCTCGGCACGGTAGGCGAAACCGACGCGCTCGACTTCGCTGTGCGCCCGGACCTGAGTCCGCTTGCCGAACTGATCGATCGTGCATTGCTGGCCATGCCGGCTGCGGAAAAGCAGCGCATCCGGCAGAAATGGGTCACCGGCAGTGCGCCGGAGTCGGGCATATGGAACGTGACCGCGGTGCGCCTGCTGCCGTTGCTGATCGGCATCGGCGTCGCGCTGCTGATCACCCTGCGTGCCTATCTGTTGCTGCAACGGGAAGTCAGGCTGCGCAAGAAAACCGAGCTCAAGCTCGAGCTGCAACTGAATTTCCAGGAAACGATGATGAAGATGGTGCCGTATCCGCTTGTCGCCATGGACCTCGACGGCCGTTATATCGCAGTCAACGAGGCTTATGAGCAAGCCTGCGGATTGAGCCGCGAAGCGGTCATCGGACGAAACACCATGGACGTGCAAACATGGGGTGAGGCCAACAGCCGGATTCTCGGCGACATGACTCGCGAGATGCTAAGCGGGCGCGAGACTGTGCAGTTGGAGTTGCAGTTCGAGCGCGGCGCGGGCAATGTGCGGCATGGCCTTTTCTGGGCCAGCGTCTGCCGTGGCAGCGACGGTGAGCCGGTTTGCGTGCTGGGGACGGTGGTCGATATCACGGACATTCGGCGCGCTGAGATGCGCGCGCGCGAAACCGAACGGCGCCTCTTCGACGTGACGCGCTCCCTGCCGGCGGTGGTGTTTCAACTGCGCCGCACTTCGGATGGCGCGTACTCGTTTCCGTATATCGGCGGCGACACGCGGCATCTGCTGGGTGCAAAAGACAGTGCGGTGAGCAGCAGCGATCACGTCGATTTCCAGCGCGTGTGTGAGGAGGACAGGGCGTTCGTGCTGGCGGAACTGGAGCGCTCGGCTCGCAGCGAAACGCCGGTGAACATGGAGTTCCGTTTCGAAGGCGACCAGGAGATCAAGTGGGCACGTGCCGAGTTGGTGCCGCGTCGCGAAACGGACGGTAGTGTCGTGTGGAGCGGTTACTGGGTGGACGCCAGCGTCGAGCACGCTCGCTCCGACGAACTGGCGCGAGCGCGCGACCTGGCCGAAGCGGCTTCGCGCGCCAAAGACGACTTCTTCGCGATGATGAGCCATGAAATCCGCACGCCGATGAATGGTGTGCTCGGACTCGTCGAAGTGCTGGAGCGTACGCCGCTCAATGCGGACCAGGGCGAAATGCTGGGCATGATCCACGAGTCGGCGGGCGCACTGCTGCAGATCCTCGACGACTTGCTCGACTTCTCGAAAATCGAAGCCGGACGGCTGACGATCGAGGCCGAATCTATCGACATACGTGAACTGGTGGACAACGCTGTCGGTCTGTTGGCCGGGCGGGCGCACGAAAAGGGCCTGAAAGTGCGCGTGGACATTGCGCCGGACGTCGCAGCCACGCTGCGGGGCGACAGCGTACGGTTGCGCCAGATTCTGTTCAATCTGCTTGGCAATGCCATCAAGTTTACGCCGCAAGGCGAGGTCGACGTGTGCGTGTCGGTCGTTGCTCAGGCCGGCGACATTCAAACGCTCGCCATGACTGTCGAGGACACCGGGATCGGCATCGCGCCGGAGGTGCAGGACAAGCTGTTCGAGCCGTTCGTGCAGGCCGAGTCTTCCACCACGCGCCGTTTTGGCGGCACAGGCCTCGGTTTGACGATCTGCCGCAAGCTGATCGACCTCATGGGCGGCTCGCTTGCATTGCACAGCGAGCCGGGCAGCGGCACACGCATCACCGTGCGGCTCACCATGGCTGTCGAGACTCAGCGCTATTCGGTCAACGGCTTGCGCGGCAAGCGCGGGCTCGTGGCAACTGGCGACGCTCGTGTTGCTCAAGCCCTGATGCACTTCGGCGAGGCACTCGGACTTGCGTTGCGTCGCGTGTCGCCCGATGCGCCGGAACTGCGCGATCGCGTCGCACTGGAAGATCTGGATTTGCTGTTCGTGAACGAGGATGTGACTTTACCCGCGGACGTTCGCGCGCGCACGCGTGTCGTCTGTCTGACTGAGAAGCCGAAGCCGACGGGTTACCGCATTCTCGACGACACCGTGCGCGTCAGCATCAATCCCATTTCATGGCGTGGCCTCGGCGCCGCGTGCGCCGCCGCGATGACCGGGCTGCCTTCGGTGGCGCCGCGCCTGGCTGCCATGCCACGCGCGCCGGAGGGCGGCGCTTCGCCTCCGGACCGGGAGCGGGCAATCGCCAGTGGCCGGCTGATCCTCGTCGCGGAAGATCATCCGGTCAACCAGGAGTTGATTCGCCACCAACTCGCGTTGCTAGGTTTCGCCTGCGACGTGACGAACGACGGCGCGGAAGCGCTGGCAGCGCTGGAGCGCACGAACTACGGCTGTCTGATCACGGATTGCCACATGCCGAACGTGTCGGGCTACGAACTCACTCGGCGCATTCGTGAACGTGAGCAGGGTGGCATGCATCGGCTGCCCATTCTGGGTATCACGGCGAACACCGCGCCCGAAGACCTGAATCTGTGTCGCGACGCTGGCATGGACGACAGCCTGGTGAAGCCGACGCGGCTGGCCACGCTGCGCGACTATCTGAGCCGCTGGTTTGGATCCGACAGCGCGGGGCACGCCGCGCCTTTGGAGGCCGCGAGAGCGCCGGCTGTCGCTGCACCGGAGGTCCACGGCGGCGCTGATCCCTTCGTCCCGGTCGACCTGGGGCACATGACACAACTATGGGGGAGCGAATCGACCGTCAAGGCGCTGCTCGACTCGTTCGTATCGTCCGTTCGGGAAGACGTGCAGTCGCTCTCGCCATTGCTCGAGCGCGTCGGCTCCGAGCGCACTGAACTGGAGCGTGTGCGCGAATGGCTTCATCGCGTGGAAGGGGCGGCGAGCGTCCTGCAATATCCGCCGCTACTCATGGCGCTCGAAGATTACCGCCGCGAAATCAATGTGAAACCGCCTGAACTTGTGCGCAATGACGGAATGGTTCTAATCAACAAGTGCAACGCCATGCTGGACGGCATCGAACAGCAAGCCGCATTGCTCGTATAGCGGGCTGCCGGTTGAAAAAGCCGGAGGGGATTATGCGAAATAGGTGCGATCGCTTCGTAGCTGAGCGCACCCACACGGACGAGAGGCGAGACGATAGAACGAAAAAAAACGCGGCCGAAGCCGCGTTAAAGATTTGGAGACATCCCTCGATGAAGGAGTCACTTCTCGCAGCCGGAAGCATAACCGGGATAACGCGGTTGATTCACTACAAAATCGACAATTAACTGTTTGAGAAATTCGCTTAAAACGCTTCCAGGGCGTCGTCTCATCACCCCGTCTTGGCGGGGTGCCGGCGGCGGCGTGTGCGCACAGCGCAACTTCTCGCGCGATATCGCCAAGGTTCAACTCGTCGGCAAGACTCAGGATCACTACGGACAACTATGAAGTCGCCGCGTTTCAATAGGTAAAAGCAGCGCCTCGCGAGCGGCTTCTGGCAGCACAGCGCGTGGCGCCCGCGCCGGCCATGCGCGGTCCGAGGCACAAACAGGCTCAGCGGTTTTGAACTAGTATGTGGTGGCTCCGCGCGGCCGAAGTGTCGGTGCGGCGGTGCATCAAGTCCGGAGAAGACCATGATTGCGCTTCGAAAACTGAATCTCGCTATGGTGTTGTGGGCGTTGGCGTCGGGCGTCGCCTTCGCCGATACGGTGGCCTTGAAGGCGGATCTCGAGCCGTCGAGCGAAGTGCCTCCTCGTGTGAGCCACGGACACGGCATGTTGAACGCCACCTTCGACACCTCGACCAAATCCCTGCAATGGACGGTCACTTATGAAGGCTTGAGCGGCCCGGCAACCGCCGCGCATTTCCACGGGCCTGCGCCGGTGGGCCAGAACGCCAAGGTTCAGGTGCCGATCGATAAGGGAGCCCTCGCCAGCCCGATCAAAGGGTCGGCGGCGCTCACCGAGCAGCAGGTCACCGATCTGATGGCGGGGCAGTGGTACTTCAACGTTCATACCGCGCAGAACCCGATGGGCGAAATTCGCGGGCAGGTTTTGCCGGCTAACTAAAAAGCGGAAAACCTTACCGGGCGGCGCGGACCTTTTTGGGATTAGAAGCCACCGCCCACCGGCGCTGCCGTGAACGCACGTAACATGACGGGACACAATCGTAGGAGCGTGTCCCGATGAGCTGGCAAAGCGCACTCGCGTGCTGGTATCTGCGTAGGCAGTTTCGTCCCGAGACCTTGAAGCCGCGTATCAATGTCGAGAAGGCGCGCGCGTTGACCGCCAAGCGCGCCTGGTCGCCGCGCGTGCCTCGCGGCTGGCGTCTGCGTGAGCTGTACGGCCCGGGCGATGCGCCCTTGCGCGGCGAATGGATCGAGCGCGGCGACGGGGCGCAAGCCGCGCAGACCGGTACAACGGTGCTGTATTGCCACGGCGGCGGCTATTACTTCTGTTCACCGCGTACGCATCGCTCGATCACGTTCGGCCTGGCGACACGCGCCGACGCGGCCGTTTTTTCGCTCGACTATCGTCTCGCGCCGGAGCATCGCTTCCCGGCGGCGTTGAACGATGCAACCGACGCTTATCGTCAGTTGATCGGCAATGGCATTGCGCCCGAGTCGATTGTGATCGCCGGCGATTCGGCGGGCGGCGGCCTCGCGCTCGCTACCCTGGTGGCGCTGCGCGACGCCGGCGACCCCATGCCGGCCGGTGCCTTGCTGTTCTCGCCATGGACCGATCTGGCCGCGACGGGCGCCAGCATCCGCACCAACGACGGTCTCGACCCCATGTTCAGCGGCCCGGCAATCGCGCTCGCGGGAAAGGTTTATCTCGGCGACACGCCGGCCACGCATCCCCATGCCTCTCCCGTGTATGCCGATCTGAACGGCTTGCCGCCGCTCTTCATCATGGCGGGCAGCACCGAGGTGTTGCTCGACGACTCGCAGCGCGTAGCGGACAACGCGCGCGCGGCAGGCGTCGACTGCGAACTCGAAGTGTGGAACAGGATGCCGCACGTCTGGCCGATTTTTGCGCCGTTCATCCCGGAAGGAAATCGCGCGCTCGAGCGCGCCGCCACCTTCGTGCGGCGCGTGACGAGCCGCGCGTCTCAGCCGTCGAGCGCGATGTCGATGGTCTGATAGGCGGCTTCGACTATCTGCTGGCCGTACTGCCGTTCCAGCCGCCGCACGGTGAAGTGCGCATGCGCGACCTGCTGGAAGTGGTCGATGAAAACCGTATTGACCATCGCGCCGAGCACCGCGCCGATTGCCGGAATCGACTTGGCGGCGATCTGTTCGCTCACCTGCACCGAAAAGCGCGCGGCGATCGTGTTGACGAGGCGCAGCAAGGCCGCGGAACCATGCGTGGTGAAACCTTTGGTGGCGATCTCGGACGACGCTTTCGACACCGCCTGCGCCAACGCGCCGCGCATGATGAAGTAGCCGAAGTCGGCGTCGTCGTCGGCACTCGATGTGCTGCCCATGCCGAGCACGGTCAGACACTGCAGTTGCGTATCGATCGACGACAAATCCTCACCCTCGCTGCGCGCGATGTCGCAGATCGAGCGAAACATCAGCGTGGTCGTGACCGGCAGTTCGACGGGCAGCGCAAACAGTCCGAATGCGCCGCCGGCCGCGCCGGTGGTCGCCACGGCGAACTTGTGAAGCAGATTGCTCGGCTTCTCGGGCGCCGCCAGCGCAAGCGTGGCGTCCTTGCGCCCCAGCGTGCGCAGCGCGATTGCCAGGCACTTGCGCAACGCCAGTTCGGTCGCGTCCGCGACCTTTTCGTTGGCGAACGCCGGCATGCGCGAGAGCAGCTTCTCCAGCGGCGCGCCGACGATGCTGGCCAGTTTCATCGCCAGAGCGGGGCTTTCAAGTTCATGTTTCGCGCGCCGCAGCGCCTTCAGGTCGTCGTCCGATAACGATTGTGTTGCGAGCGAGCTCGGCTCCATGTGCCTCCCTGGCGTCATGTGATGTGTTTTTTTCAGTCAGTTGCCGCTGCGGCGCACTGCGGCGGCGTGTCCGGATTAGAGCATCACCGCGTGGTATGATTCCCAATCGATTGACAAGTCAACTGTTGCGCTATCAAAAATGGCTGTCCATACCGCGGCCCACCACTCGAGTGGGCAAGTTTTACCTTTCCGCGAATCACTACTGGCGATGCTCGGCATCTCCTTCGTCACGATGCTGGTCGCGCTCGACCAAACCGTGGTCGGCACCGCATTGCCCACCATCGTCGCCGAACTCAAGGGTTTCGAGCTGTACGCGTGGGTCGCCACTTCCTATTTGCTGACCTCGGTGATTACCGTGCCGATTTTCGGCCGGCTCGGCGATTACTACGGGCGCAAGCCGTTCGTGATCGCGTCGATCGTCGTGTTCACGGGCGCCTCGGTGCTGTGCGGCGCGGCCAACAATATGCTGTTCCTCGTGCTCGCGCGCGGTTTGCAGGGCATCGGCGGCGGCATGCTGGTCGGCACCGCGTTCGCCTGTATTCCCGATCTGTTTCCCGACTCGGTCGTGCGCCTGCGCTGGCAAGTGTTGATGAGTTCGGCGTTCGGTATTGCCAACGCGGTCGGGCCGTCGCTCGGCGGTTTCCTCACGCAGTATTACGGCTGGCGCTCGGTTTTCTATGTGAATCTGCCCGTCGGTCTGCTGTCGCTGTTTTTCGTCTGGCGTTTCCTGCCACATCTGCGACATGTCGAACACGAAGGCAAGATGCGGCTCGACTGGCCTGGCGCCGTGTTGATCGCCGTGGCGCTCGGCTCGCTGCAATTGTTCGTCGAGTTGCTGCCCAAGCATGGCGTGAGCTTCGGTGCGGCCATGCTGCTCGCGTTGAGCGTCGCGTCGGCTTACGCGCTCTGGCAGTGGGAGAAGCGCTGCCCGACGGCGATCCTGCCGGTCGACATGTTCCGCAATCGCAGTCTCGCCGCGCTGTTCACACTGGCCGTGCTGGGCGGCTTCACGATGTTCTCGCTGCTGTTCTATGCGCCGCTGCTGTTCCAGGGCGGCTTCGGCATGTCGCCGAAAGAGGCGGGGCTCGTCATCACGCCGCTCGTCGTATTCATTACGATCGGCAGCATCGCCAATGGGCGCATCGTCTCGCGCGTGCGCAATCCGAATCTGATGCTTTACGTGGGCTTTGCGCTGCTCGCACTGGCGTGCCTGGGCGTGGTCGTCGCGACGCGCGCCATGCCGCAATGGCTGTTGATGTCGTTCATGGTCGTCGGCGGACTGGGACTCGGTTTCGTCATGCCGAACCTGACGATCTTCGCGCAGCAAACGGCCGGCCGTGAGCACCTCGGCATTGCCACGGCGCTGCTGCAGTCACTGCGCATGATCGGCGGCATGATCGGCACCGCGCTGACCGGCACGCTGGTCAGCCACATGTACGCGAGCGGCGTACGCAGCGCGCTGGAAAACGATCACGCATCGCAATGGTTCGCGGATCTCGGCGACCCGCAAATTCTCATCAATCGCGATGCGCAAACCACCTTGCTAGGCCAGTTGACGCACGCGGGCCATAACGGCGCGATGCTGCTCGAGAGCGCGCGCGAAGCTCTCGTGGCGGCGATTCATCTGGGTCTGGCCATGGCGGCGATCATCGCCGTGGTGTCGGTCTGGCAAAGCCGCCGAGTGCCGCCGATCAAGCTCCAACGCAAGCTCGAACCCGTGATTCACGCGGACTGATTTTTTAGACTTATCGTTTTACTGACAGATCATGGAAGAACAGGACCGCGTCGCCGTCATGCAGCAATTCGGCCGCACTTATCGGGCCTTCATGTCGGCCTTCGAGGCGCACGTCGGCCACCCGCTGCCGCGCTGGCGCATTCTGCTCGCGCTGCACGAGCAGGCGGGCGAGTCGTCGCAGAAACGGCTGGTGGAGCGCTTGCGTGTCGACCCGGGCGCGCTGACGCGGCAGTTGAAGACACTGGAAGGTTTGGGCTGGATCGCTCGCAGCATGGACACGCGCGACAATCGCGTGACCAATGTGCGTCTGACCGAAGCGGGGCAGTCGGCGACCGAGGCCAGCTTGCCGCGTCGCAATGCGTTTTTGCACGACACGATGGCCGCGCTGCCGGACGAGGCGCTGGGCGCGTTGTCCGATGCACTGAAGATGCTCGAGGTGAGAATTGGGGAAGTGGCGGCGACAGCCGGCGCAACGGAAGCCGCCGCCGGCGATGTTTCGCAGCAGGCAGCCGAAGTCGTGAATGGGGAAGCGCCGCACCAACCTTAACGTGCCGTACGCGGCCTGAACGACGTCGCATGCGGCGCGTCGGGGATCGCGGAGCAATCGCTCGCTCCACGCATTCCGAAACAACAGGAAAGGCGCGCCCCGATGTTCCAGGGCGCGCCTTTTGCAAGAAGAATCAGAAGAACGTTTCGATCACTTCCGTGACGCGGTACGCCGGATCGACCACCAGCACCTGACGCCATTTGTCGAACGTCAGACACGGATGCGAGATGTCGAACGCGATCATGTCGCCCACTTTCAGATCGGCGCCAGCGGGAATCCGCAGATACGCGTGCTGATCCATCAGGCCGAAAATCTCCCAGCCTTCGCTTGCCGCGATATCGCGCGGCGCTTCGTTACCCGGACGATAGTGGCGCGCCGGTTCCGGCATGCCCGCATCGAACGCGGAATCGCGTTTGCCAAGACCAATGATCGCGCGATCCGGCTCGGGAATGGACTGCACATACGCCCACAATTGCAGCGCGGGAAGCAGCCCTTCGCCCATTTTCTTCGCGACCGGATTACGGGCGAAGATGTCCGTCTGCGCCTTGCGATAGATGCCGACGTCGTGCGTCAGATAGCAGCCCGGACGCAGCACCACCTCGACCTTGCCGGTCTCCGACGCCTTCACGAATTCTTCCGCGACCACGTCGTACCAGGCCGACCCCGCGCCTGACAGCACGGCCGGCGTACGCGCAAAACGCCCTTGCTCGACGAGCTCGCGCGTGAGCGCGACCGCGTTCTGCAGGAACTCGCGCACTTCGGGCTCTTCCTTCAGCACACCTTCGTACAACTCGACGCCGGCGAGCTTCAGCGTGTCCGGATAACGCGCAATCGCTTCCAGCACCGCGTTGCGCTGCGCGGCATCGCGCACGCCCGTGCGGCCGCCCTGCACGCCGAGTTCGAGCAGCACCTGCAACTGCTTGTTCACCGACTTGAAAAACTCGCCCAACTGCTCGACGCCTTCGACCGAATCGACGAGGCAGAAGAATTCGAAATCCGGATCGCTTAACAACTCGGCGACCATCATCATGTTGCGGCGGCCTACCAGCTGATTGGCCATCAGCACGCGCGAGACGCCGCCGTGATAAGCCGCGCGCACCTGGTGCGCGGTGGCGAGCGTAATACCCCACGCGCCGGTTTCGAGCTGACGGCGAAACAGCTGCGGCGCCATGGTGGTTTTGCCGTGCGGCGCGAGTTTGACGCCGTATTCCGCGACGAATGCCTGCATCCATTTCAGGTTGTGCTCCACCCGGTCGGCATACAGCACGGCGGCCGGCAGGCTCACGTCTTCGTTCAGCAGGTTCCACTCCAGGCGCGCGGCATCCGTGAGTTGGATGCTGGTGCCCGGAACCATGCCCAAGCCCTTGCTATAAGGATCAATCGTCGCGCCCTGATAGTTTGTAACTTTCATGTCTCCTTGCTCCATCGTCCAGTTAAATTGAATCAAAGTTGACTTTAGCATGTTACCGAAAGTACGATGGATGAAGAAATGTTATTTAGTACCATGGATCGTTGAAGGCGCGTTGTCAGCCTTTGCCTGGCTTTTGCTCCGCCTTCGCGCCGTATCCCACAGTCTGCAATGAACTCAACCGCCGAACCGCTGGCTTTCGACATCGTTGCGCGCATCGCCGAATGCGCGCCGGAACTGCGCTCGGCTGAGCGCAAGGTTGCCGCGCTGATTCTCGACGATCTCACGGGCGCTTCGCGCGCCAGCATCGGCGCGCTCGCGCAGCAGGCCGAGGTGAGCGTGGCGACCGTGACGCGCTTTGCCAAGGCGGTAGGCTGCCGTGACGTGCGCGAACTCAAACTGCGGCTCGCGCAGGCTGCCGCCGTCGGTCAGCGCTTCCTGCAGCCGGGCAGCGCGGGCGATGCGCCCGAGCCGATCGCGACCCGTGTGTTCGACGAATTGCAAACCGCGCTGGCGCACAACCATCAATTGCTGCGTCAGGCGCCGCTCGGCGAAGCGGCGGCCGCGTTGCGCGCAGCGCGCATGATCTACGTGTTCGGCATGGGCGGCGGTTCCACCGCGCTCGCCGATGAAATGCGCTTTCGGCTCGTGCGCCTCGGCCGGCCTGTCGCGACTTATCAGGACGGCTTGCTGCAACGCATGGTAGCGAGCACCGTGTCGCGTGAATGCGTGGTGATCGCGCTTTCCACCACCGGGCGCGTGCCGGAAATGGTCGAGAACTGCAAGATCGCGCGCAGCTACGGCGCGACCGTGATCGCGTTAACCGCGCCGGCTTCGCCGCTCGCGCGGTTGGCCGATTGGGTGATCCCGATCGTCGCCTTTGAAACCGACTTCATTTACAAGCCGTCGTCGTCGCGCTACGCAATGATGATGGCGCTCGATGTGCTCGTCACCGAACTCGCCGTCAGTCAGGGCGACGAGAGCCGCGAATTGCTGCGCCGCATGAAGCACGCACTCGACACGCACCGCGGCGGCGGCGATCGACAACCGTTAGGAGACTGATCCATGCATTCGCATCCCGAAGCCGCCGATACGCTGATCGTCGGCGCGCAACTGTACGACGGCACGGGCGCGCCGCCAGTCGAGCGCGATGTCGCGGTTCGCGACGGCCGCATCGTCGCGATCGGCAATCTGTCGAACTGGCTCGCCGAAGAAGTGATCGAGGCCGAAGGCCGCGCGCTGGCGCCGGGTTTCATCGACGTTCACACGCACGACGACACGCATGTGATCCGCTCGCCGCAAATGCTGCCGAAGATCACGCAAGGCGTGACGACGGTGATCGTCGGCAATTGCGGTATCAGCGCGTCGCCGGTTGCTTTGAAGGGCGATCCGCCCGATCCGATGAACCTGCTTGGTGAGCGCGACGCGTTCCAGTATCCGACCTTCGCTGCGTATGTCGCAGCAGTGAATGCGGCGCGGCCGGCGGTGAACGTCGGCGCGCTGATCGGACATACGGCGTTGCGCAGCAACCAGATGGACCGGCTCGATCGCGCGGCGACCGAGCAGGAAATCGAGGGTATGCGCGCGCAACTCGAAGAAGCACTGGCGAATGGTGCGCTGGGTTTGAGTTCGGGGCTCGCATACGGTTCGGCGTTCGCCGCGCCGACCGAAGAAGTGATGGCGTTGGCCGAGCCGCTAGCTGCGGCCGGCGCGCTGTACACCACGCACATGCGCACCGAGTTCGACGCGATTCTCGAAGCGATGGACGAAGCGTATCGCGTGGGCCGTCACGCGCATGTTCCGGTGGTGATTTCGCATTTGAAGTGCGCGGGTCCGTCGAACTGGGGGCGTAGCGTCGAAGTGCTGAAATCGCTGGAAAGCGCGAGCCGGTTGCAGCCGATCGGTTGCGATTGCTATCCGTACAACCGCAGTTCGTCGACGCTCGATCTGAAGCAGGTGACGGGCGACATCGACATCACGATTACGTGGTCGGAGCCGCATCCGGAGATGGCGGGCAAGCTTATTAAGGAAATTGCGGCGGAGTGGGGCGTTACGCAGCAGGAAGCGGGCAAACGTCTACAGCCGGCGGGCGCGGTGTACCACAACATGTCCGAAGACGACGTGCGGCGCATCCTTTCGCATCCCGCGACCATGGTCGGCTCGGACGGCCTGCCGAACGATCCGCTGCCGCATCCGCGCTTGTGGGGCGCGTTTCCGCGTGTGCTCGGCCACTATGCGCGCGACGCGGGTTTGCTGCCGCTCGAAGAGGCGGTGCGCAAGATGACCAGCTTGTCGGCGCGGCGCTTTGGTCTGGCGCAGCGCGGCGAGGTGCATATCGGCTATCACGCCGATCTGGTGCTATTCGACCCGGCCAAGGTGCGCGACGCGGCGACGTTCGAAAAACCGCAACAGGCCGCCGACGGCATCGACGCGGTGTGGGTGAACGGCGTGCTGTCGTATCGCGATGGCCAAGTAACGGGCGAGCGCGCCGGTCACTTCGTGGCGCGCGGCGCGGCGTCGAAGGGTGACGCGCACGGCGCGTTCTGAATTTTTGCTCGATTGAGTGATTGATTGCGGCGCGCGCGGCGATTCTGCCGCATGCGTGCCGGACTTTTTAAGGAGTGTGATGATGAAGCGTTATGGTGTTGAAGGCGGGAAGGGAACGGGCGGTCAGCATATGCCGTTTGCACGCGCGGTCGAAGCCGACGGCTGGCTGTTCGTGTCCGGCCAGACGCCGATGGAAAACGGCGAAGTGATCAACGGCGGCATCGTCGAACAATCGCATAAGGCGATCCAGAACGTGTTCGCGATTCTGAAGGAAGCCGGCTATGGCGCCGAGCATGTGGTCCGCTGCGGCGTGTGGCTGGATGATCCGCGCGACTTCGCGTCGTTCAACAAGGTGTTCCGCGAGTATTTCGGCGAGAACCCGCCAGCGCGCGCCTGCGTGGTTTCTTCGATGGTGATCGATTGCCGCGTCGAAGTGGACTGCGTGGCTTATAAGAAGCCCACGGCATAAGCCTGAACATTCGGCCGGATTGGTTCGCCGCAGCTTTGCATCAACTCGCCGCGGCGAACAAACTGCTTTTTTACTGTCGGGCCAGACGCATATTGTCCGGCATCGGCAAGTTGTAATTCGTGCGGAACGGATTGATGTCCAGTCCGCCGCGCCGCGTATAACGTGCGTACACTGCGAGCTTGACCGGCTTGCAGGCTTTCAGCACATCGAGAAAAATTTTCTCGACACACTGTTCATGAAAGCCGGTGTGATTGCGGTACGAGATGATGTAGCGCAGCAAGCCCGCGTGATCGATCTGCGGGCCTACATAATGAATCTGCACGCTGCCCCAATCGGGCTGGCCCGTCACCGGGCAATTCGACTTCAGCAAGTTGGAGAACAGCGTTTCTTCGACCGGCGCTTCATGCAGCGCCGCTTTCAGCAACGATGCGTCCGGCTGATAGATATCGGTATCCAGATCCAGCCGGTCGAGCGACAAGCCTTCGAATTCTTCCATCTGCAATTTGCCGAACTCATAGGGCGCAGCCAGATGAACGGAGACGGTCGCGCCGCACGAAGCGGACACGTCGCGCTTGATCGTGTCGCGCACTGCGTCCATCGATTCGAACGCAGTCTGCGCGAATGAGCCGAGATAGAGCTTGAACGACTTCGACTCGACGATATTCGGCGAGTCCGCCGGCACGTAGAAAGTCGCCACCGCGATTTGCGGCTTGCCGCGCGCGTTCAGCCAGGACAACTCATACGCATTCCAGATGTCCGTGCCGAAGAACGGCAACTGCGCGCCGATGCCGATCGCCTCGCGCGCATTTTTGCGCGCGATCGGAAACAGCAGCGAAGCGTCGTATTGTTCGGTGTAAGTGGAGGCCTTACCCAGCGGTGATTGTTCGGGTGTCATGATGCGTTCACGATGCCACTCAGCACGTGCCCAGTCGCCGTCACGACGCGGGCCGATTCGCAGTGGCCAATTTGGTCGTCGAAGAAAAAGTCCGGCTCGAACTCGCGCAGAAATGCGCTCTTGTCGAGGCCGCCGAGGAACATCGCTTCGTCGATTTCAATGTTCCACGCCATTAAAGTGCGGATCGCGCGCTCGTGCGCGGGCGCCGAGCGCGCCGTCACCAATGCCGTACGAATATGCATGGGCGCGGCTTCATCCGCGAGTTTTTGCAGCCGGTGCAGTGCTTCGAGCAACGGCTTTAACGGGCCGTCCGCGAGCGGCAGATCCTTGTTGTGAATCTCGTGGCCGACGAATGCGCGCAAACCGTCTTTCTGGAACACGCGCTCGGCTTCGTCGGAAAACAGGACGGCGTCGCCGTCGAAGGCAATGCGGATTTCGTCGGGATACTTGCTCGCCATTTTCGCCGATTCCGGCAAGACGCGCGCGGCGGGAAATCCGGCGGCGAGCGCGTCGCGCACGTCCTCCTGATTCGCCGACAGAAACAGCGACGCGTTTAACGGCTTCAGGTAGCCGAACGGCGCGCGTCCGCGAGTAAACACGCCGCGCTCGATGGCGAGCCCGTATTCGCGGCACGAATGGAACGCCCTCAGTCCGCTGATTGGATCGCTGCGCGAGAGGATCACCACTTCGACGCGATGTCCGCCCGCGTTCAACGCCAGCAGCTTGCGGATCAGCGGGAATGCCACGCCCGGTTTGGCGGGCACGGCAAGGCGGTCGCGCTGCAATGCTTCATAGGCTTGCAGGTCGCCTTCTTCGTAGACGCGGTTCTCTTCCTCGAAGTCGAACAGCGCGCGCGACGAGATTGCCACCACCAGTTTGTCGACAAGCGAAAGAGCCATCTGCGCGTTTCAGTCCTAAAAGATCAGGCGAGGAATAAGCGATACACCGGGTTCTGCGTCTCTTCCCAGTTCGGATAGCCGAGCGTGGCGAGAAAGCGATCAAAG